>JAFOMV010000220.1 GCA_017418765.1 Ruminococcus sp.
GCATATTCCAAGCAAAACAATGAGAGCGCTCATACGGTAAATGTATCCGCTGTCGTTATTGCCTATGCCGTTATCTATCATTTTTGCCATTACCATAGGCACTATAAGCTCGAATACAGCTTCGAGCAGTTTGAAGAAAGGGCCGAATACCAGTTCTTTTTTGTAGTTTTTAAGATATTTCAATAGTTTTTTCATATTATCCTCTTACAAAGCTAAGGCGGACTTTAATGTCCGCCTGAAATATTATGATAAGCAATACCATACAAAGTTTTTGAGGTGCAGCCTTAAAAGGCAAGCGTCAGATAGCAACACCGTTGAGCCGCAGAAGGGCACGTGCGGTATCTACTGAGTCAACGCCTATAGCATTTTTGACAGGTGCGAACTCTCTGTCTCTTTCTACCTCAAAAACAAGGCAGCTGTCCTGCATACTTACCATGTCAAGTACAAGTGTCTCGAATTTATATCCGTTAGGTTTTTCAGGGCAGTTCATGTGTATCGAATCATCCATATACGGTATTTTTTTCTCTACAACATGGACAGGCATATGATGGCAGCATATCTCCTCAAGCTTTGAGACACTGAAAAGATAATTCAGTATAACACCGTATCTGTAAGCAAGTCCGCCGTTTTCATCAGAGCGGTGGAGCATTTCATCTGTCATCTCGTAATACTCTATAATAGAAGGCTTGCCGTTTTCCAGACATAAAACTCCGACTTTTTCTTCGGGGGCGGCTTTGCTGACTACCTTGCCGCCTGACTGTTTGCCTGAGTTTATCACAGCTCCGATGAAAAGCGGATCAGCTATTCGCTGAAGAACATTATCGACTGCAAATACATTTATCCATTCTATTCCCTTAGCCTTGATATCGCTGAGAAGTCCTGCACGTACAAGCGATGAGAACCATCCGCCGTTGCCGTTAGGTGACACTGAGAACGATGAGCGGCTTTCAAGGAAGACTTTGCCGTTGAAATCAACTGACGGAGCCATATCCTGTATAAAGAAAGTAACGTGTTCGGGGGAGTAGCCGAAATAATTCTTTTCTTTAAAAAAAGCGATAGTATCAGCGTTGTTCAGTTCGCTGGTCATGATATAAAGCGGCACCCATGTTCCTGTTTCCTTTACAACGTCGAGAAGATTATTGATGAGGCACTCGAAAATATATAGTTCACGGTCAATACCGATATTGAACATTCCCTTTGGCTTATTGAAACCAAGACGTGTGCCCTGACCGCCTGCAAGCATAACAGCGGCGGCTTTGCCTGCCCTGATAGCTTCTATACCTGCTTTTCGGTATTCATCACTGTTGGCTGCTATGTCCTCAACAGTAAGTGCGCCTGTTGGACAGACATTGTCTCTGGGTTTATTTTTATCAGCAGCATTGCTGAGATTTTCTATCACCGAAAAGTCTGTGCACTCAATTTGTTCAAGCAGTGAGAGCTTTTCACTATCTGAAAGCTCGTCGTAATATTTCAGGATATGCTGCTGTCCGTAGTGCGAGAGCCGTTCCATTGCCTCTGCATAATTGATCATGTCATTTTCCTCCATAAAGGCAGCGGAAAAGCGTAAGCAATAGCCGCTGCCTATAATGAAAACTTTTAGACCATTATAACATATTACATGGATATAGTCAATATGACAATTACCGCAAAATACTGTAAAATACGCTATTTTTCGCCATTAGCAAAAGATACTCTCAAATGGATATGGTCAATATAGACTATAATAGTTTCCCTTTTATAGAGGTTATGACGAAATGAATGAAAA
>JAFOMV010000221.1 GCA_017418765.1 Ruminococcus sp.
CCCTCATTCACCCCCTGCAAGGGAGATAACATCTCCCAACGGTCGCCCGTACCCTCTGTCAGCTGCGCTGACATCTCCCTACACTGTAGGGAGTCACCCTTGACCCCGGAAATGCCGCCTTCGGCGGTTTTTATTATTTTAAAAAAATAAATGCTGTTGCCGTGCACCGCTAATATCATACCATTGACAAACGGTCATACTTATGCTATAATGATATCATAAAGGAGAGCTATAAACAATAGCTCTCTTTATTTTGATGAAGGGAGTTTTTTTGTGTATAAGACGATCTTTTCTCATATCGGAAAGTACAAAAAGCAGACTATACTTGCTCCCGTTACTATTATCGGTGAGGTATTCATGGAAGTAACGATACCTGCTGTTATGGCGAAGATAATAGATAACGGCGTAAAACAGGGTGATATCGGATATGTTGCAAGAATGGGTGCGCTCATGATGCTCATGGCTTTATGTTCACTGGCATTCGGCGCATTGGCGGCCCGGTTCAGTGCAGTTGCAGCAATGGGCTTTGCAAAGAATCTGAGAAGTTCCCTTTTCCGCAAGGTGCAGGATTTTTCATTCTCCAATGTTGATAAATTCTCCACAGCTTCTTTGACAACAAGACTGACAACAGATGTTACAAATATCCAGAACGCTTTCATGATGTTCATACGAAGCGCATTCCGTTCTCCTATAATGCTTATATGCGCTACAATGATGGCAGTAAGGGCAAACATGAAGCTGTCTGCCGTATTTCTGTTCTCTATTCCTGTACTTGCCATTGCGGTATTCATCATCATATCAAAGGCACACCCACGCTTTGAGAAAATGCTGAAGAAATATGATGATATGAACGGAAAGATACAGGAAAACCTCATAGGCATCCGTGTAGTCAAGGCATTCGCCCGTGAGGACTACGAAAAGAAGCGCTTTACCGAAACTGCTGACAGTGTACGCAATGCACAGTATATGGCTGAAAAGCTGGTAGTAATGAATTTGCCTGTAATGCAGATGGTCATGTATGCAACTATCGTAGCTATTCTCTGGTTCGGCGGACATATGGCTGTCGGAGGCGATATCGCTACAGGTCAGCTTTCAAGCTTTATCATGTATGTGGGACAGATACTCATGTCACTGATGATGCTTTCAATGCTGTTTATCTTATTTGTGGTATCCCGTGCTTCACTTCAGCGTATATATGAGGTATTGAAGGAGGAACCCGCTATAAAGGGAAGCGAGAATTCAGAAGTATCCGCAGAGGATGGCTCTGTCCGCTTTGAGAATGTAAGCTTCAGCTATTTTGATGATATGCATAATCTTGCTCTTGAAGGCATTGATCTCGACATCAGGTCAGGCGAGACTATCGGTATCATCGGCGGTACTGGCTCATCTAAAACTTCACTGGTACAGCTCATTCCCCGTCTTTATGACGCCACAGAGGGCAATGTCATAGTAGGCGGTCACAATGTAAAGGAGTACGCTCTTGACACCCTCAGAAACAACGTAGCTATGGTGCTCCAGAAAAACGTTCTCTTTTCGGGTACTATCAGGGATAACCTTAAATGGGGCGACGAAAATGCTACTGACGAAGAAATTATCGAAGCCTGTAAGTCAGCCTGCGCTCATGATTTTATCATGAACTTTCCGGACGGCTATGACACTGACCTCGGTCAGGGCGGTGTAAACGTTTCGGGCGGTCAGAAGCAGAGGTTATGTATCGCAAGAGCACTTCTGAAAAAGCCGAAGATAATCATTCTTGACGACTCCACCAGTGCGGTTGATACCGCTACCGACAGCAGTATCCGCAAGGCTTTCCGTGAAAAGCTCAGCGAGACCACTACCATAATCATCGCTCAGCGTATCTCCTCAGTCAAGGACGCTGACCGTATCATTGTTATGGACAACGGAAAAATAACCGATATCGGTACTCATGAACAGCTTCTTGAAACAAGTGAGATATACCGTGAGGTCTACGATTCCCAGCAGAAAGGAGCGGATGAATAATGCCTCCAAGACAGCAGAAATCCCCTGCAAAGCCAAAGAATACATTTGCTGCGCTGAAAAGGATATTCAGCTATATGCACGGCTTCGGCCCACGTCTGGTCATAGTTGTCATCGGCATACTTTTCAGCTCAGGCGCAGGGATCATGGGCAACTATCTGCTCAAGCCAATAATCGACAACATCGAACAGGCTCTGAAAACGGGAAACTGGGACAAAAAAGCCTTCATCGGTCTGCTTACGGTGATGATAGTCATTTACGTTCTCGGTGCTCTCTCATCACTGCTTTATCAGCGCATAATGGTGAAGATATCCACCACTACTCTTATGCGTATACGTGATGACCTGTTCAGAAAAATGGAGATGCTCCCCATACGCTATTTTGATAAGCACACTCACGGCGAGCTTATGAGCCTTTACACCAACGACACTGACGCTATCCGTGAAATGCTCAGCAACAGCGTGGCACAGTTCATCAGCTCAGCTATAACTATCGTGGGAGTATTCACCGTCATGGTCATCTACAGCTGGAGACTTACCATAATCGTTATCGCTATGCTGTTTGTCATAATCAGGGTAATCGGCTTTGTGGGCTCACGAAGCGGACGTGGCTTCATCGCACAGCAGAAAGCTCTCGGAAAAGTCAACGGCTATATCGAGGAAATGATAGACGGACAGAAAGTTGTAAAGGTCTTCTGCCACGAGGAAAAGGCTGACGAGGAGTTCGATGCACTTAATGAAGAACTCTGCAAAGCCGCTACCCACGCCAATACCTTTGCAAATATCCTCATGCCTGTCATGAACAACCTCTCATACATACACTACGCTGTTACCGCTATCGCAGGCGGAATCATGGCTGTAAAGGGCATAGGCGGCATGACAGTCGGTACTGTTGTTTCATATCTTCAGTTCACACGTTCATTCTCACAGCCTATAACTCAGGTATCACAGCAGCTCAACTCCGTTCTCACCGCCCTTGCAGGTGCTGAGAGGATATTCGCTGTTATTGACGAAGAACCCGAAGCTGATGACGGATACGTTACCCTTGTAAGCGCTGACATCGCTCCCGACGGAACTATAACAGAATCCGACAAGCGCACAGGCAGATGGGCATGGAGACATCCCCACAAGGCTGACGGAACTGTCACATATACCGAAGTAAGAGGCAATGTGGAATTCGATGATGTTGTATTCGGATACGAGCCGAACAAGACTGTTCTCAACGGCATTTCCCTTTACGCAAAGCCGGGACAGAAGATAGCTTTCGTTGGTTCAACAGGTGCAGGAAAGACAACTATCACCAACCTCATCAACCGCTTCTACGATGTGCCTGACGGAAAGATACGCTATGACGGCATAAACATCAACAAGATAAAAAAGGACGATCTAAGACGTTCACAGTCAATAGTTCTACAGGATACCCACCTTTTCACAGGTACGGTCATGGAGAATATCCGCTACGGAAAGCTTGACGCAACAGATGAGGAAGTCTACGCAGCAGCTAAGCTTGCAAATGCCGACAGCTTCATACGTCACCTTGAAAACGGCTATGATACCATGCTTACCGCAGACGGTGCAAATCTCTCACAGGGTCAGCGTCAGCTTCTTGCAATTGCAAGAGCGGCAGTTGCAGACCCTCCTGTGCTTATCCTTGATGAAGCTACAAGCTCAATTGATACACGTACAGAGGCGCTCATTGAAAAGGGAATGGACAGTCTCATGGAGGGCAGAACGGTATTCGTTATCGCTCACAGACTTTCCACAGTCCGCAATTCACAGGCCATAATGGTTCTCGAAAACGGCAAGATAATCGAGCGTGGAAACCACAACGAACTTATCGCTCAGCACGGCAAATACTATCAGCTGTACACAGGAATGTTTGAACTGAGCTGATGTGAAAAAAACTTCTTAAAGGGCGCTTTTTCAAATTGCGCTAACCTTAACGGTAAAGTTAATATATCTGATGCAGTACTTATCATGCAGTCTTTAAGCAATCCTTCAGAGTTCAAGCTTTCA
>JAFOMV010000222.1 GCA_017418765.1 Ruminococcus sp.
CATCAGTATATGCCGGAAAACCTGCTTAATCCTGTCAGCACTCTCACAGGCGAAACTCCTACAATGAAGCCTGTTACAAACTGGTACTTCAAGCTTCGTGACTACGAAAAGCTGATGAAGGACTGGGTAGAGGAACTGAAAAAGCGCAAGGATATCCGCCCTGTTGTATGGAAGACCATAGACGAATTTCTCAAGCCTCCTGTTATCTATATCAAGCGTGAATTCGAGGAAAAGTACAAGGAACTTGCAGCTTCGATGCCTGAACACAACTACCTTGAGGAGCCTAAGAAACCTTCATTCACTATAGAATTCAAGGAATTGTCAGACTGCGACGAAGCCTGCCGTGTACTCACCGAAAACGGTATCCGCTACAGAACAGGCAAGACCCTCGTTCCTTTCCGTCTTACAGGCAACATCGAATGGGGCGTTCCCGCTCCTGTTATGGACGGCGTAGAGGGACTTACAGTATGGGTATGGCCTGAGTCGCTGTGGGCTCCTATCTCGTTCACTCAGACTTATCTTGAATCTCAGGGCAAGGATCGTGAGGAATGGAAGAACTACTGGTGCAGTAAGGATTCAACTGTTTATCAGTTCATCGGTCAGGACAATATCTACTTCTACGGAATTGCCGAACCTGCAATGTGGATGGCTCAGCAGGAAGCTGACGAAAAGACCGCTTCGCCTGCTGATGGTGAGCTGCAGATGCCTGTTATCGTGGCTAATCACCACATCCTGTTCCTCGATAAGAAAGCTTCAAGCTCTGGCGCAGTAAAGCCTCCTATGGCGGCTGATCTTTTAAACCATTACACTCCTGAACAGCTCCGTATGCACTGGCTGGGTCTGGGTCTGGGACAACGTTCGGTAAGCTTTATGCCTAAGCCTTACAATCCCGATGCTAAGCCTGAAGACACCGATCCTGTTGTAAAGGACGGCCTTCTCCTTTCAAATGTATACAACCGTATGATACGTACAGCTTTCTATACCTGTCAGAAGGAACTTGACGGTGTTATGCCTAATAACGCTCCCGAGGAGAAATTCGTCGAGGATGCAAAGAAGGCTGTACTTGACTACGAAAGACATATGTCCAAGTTTGCTTTTCATCAGTGTACTTATGTGCTTGACAGCTACATCCGCAACGGCAGCAAGTACATGGCTAAGGCACTGACAGGTGAATATCCCGACAAGGAGGCTCTGAATCAGTCGCTGGCAAACCTGTTCTACATGATAAGGATCGCAGGTGTACTTCTTCATCCTATGGCTCCTTTCGGAACAGAAAAGCTCCGTGAGTACCTTGAAGTTGACGAGCGTATCTGGTCATGGGATACTATCCTTGAACCGCTTACCTACTTCACAGGCAATGACCACAAGCTGAAATTCCTGCCTCCGAGAACCGACTTCTTCACAAGGCACGAATCACAGTTTTCAGCTGAATAACGTCTTATTATTACCGTATAAATATCTGTTAATGAGGGGATCTCTTTAAAAAGCGATCCTCTCATTATTTTTTATAATAACAAAAAGCAGACCATTCATCAGAAAGGTCTGCTCATATTGCGAATATATTAAAGTCATGACACTGCATTTACAGGCAATTGTCTGAATACAACATACATCATATCAAATATCACGCATAAATAGTGAATCCACTCCATGTAAGCGGATAATCAGAACCTGTCACAGCAGCACTTCCGTTTACTGTGATAGTATAGTAATCAGACTGTGGGAAGTTGTAGAATACAAATCCATCTATGAGTGAACCGCTTGTTACTACATCGAATTTATACTCCTGACCTGTAGCCTGATTAACTGCGCTTCCATTGCCATTATCTCTGTCATAGACATAATTATTGCCATAAGCGTCAGTAACATATATGCTTGACCAGGGACTTGAACCTGTCCAGTCAAGTGTATATCCGGGCATTACTCCTACTTCTGCAACTGTTATGTAAAGATCAGCATTAGAAACAGGTTTTGCGTTATGAGCAGAGCCAGCTTCGCCATCCAGCCCGGTCCCCTCAAAAGTACGATAATCTGTAGCTGCAACATATCCTGTAGCAGTTTCTGTAGTAACTGTTGTTTCAACTTCAACTGTAGTAGCTGTTGAGGTAGTAGTTGTTGTTTCTTTAGTGAGAGTTACTAACGGTTCGGTTACAGCTTCTTCAGTTTCTACAGAAGCTTCAGTCATATCGACTGACGACACATCAACATCAGGTTTATTATTTTTAGCGGAACAACCTGCAAATATCATACATACAGAAACAGCAGCGGCCGCAAATATATATTTGATCTCTGACACGGATATTTCATCCCTTCGTTTTTATAGTATTATACTAACATTATAACGCATAAAACCTGATATGTCAACAAAGTTCCGCTATTTGCACCTTTTTTTTATATTTTGTATATAGTTTTTGTTTGTAATCTATAAATATCGGATATATAAGCATACTGATATTTCTAAATTGTGATGAAAAAGAGCAAGCAAATCTGCTTGCTCTTTTCGTATATTGATCTTAAAGAAGTTATGATACTCTGTTTTTCTTGCGCTTGACTTTGTTGTCATACATTCTTTCGTCTGCTATGTTTATGAATGTATCTATTTTATCATCATATTCAGGAACTC
>JAFOMV010000223.1 GCA_017418765.1 Ruminococcus sp.
GGGCGCTCGGAAAGCGCCCCTACAATACAGCTATTCTGCGTGAACGATTTTTGTAGGGGAGCCCGCCCTCGGGCTCCCGTAACAGATTTTTAGACAAGCTGAGGGCGCACACTGTGCGCCCCTACAATTTGCCGTTATACGTGAATGATTTTGTAGGGGACGGCGTCCTCGACGTCCCATTGTTTTACAATGGAATATGACTTTTTTGACAAGCTGAGGGCGCACACTGTGCGCCCCTACAAATGCTACATAAATATATTATACAAGAAGTGCCAGCGAGCGAGCGGAGTCGCCTCCGCAGGCGGTTTACGATTCGCTCGTATACTCGCTTACTCTGTACGTTAAGCGTAATCTGCTTTCGCACACCGGCACATTATGTCATAGCAAGCCGTCGAGCGACCTGAAACTCATCGTTTTGCAAGAAGTCAGGCTCTTCAGAGCCGACTCGTGATCGGGGTCAAGCTGCCGTCAGCTTGACTTGATTTATTCGGGGAGATATGGTATAATAGTTGAGTGACAATTATTACATGAAGGAAAGGAAACATCATGGATATCAATAAAACTCTTGCCGCTGAATTCGGCTTAAAACAAGAACACGTAGACAATACCGTCGCTCTCATCGACGACGATAAGACTATACCATTCATCGCACGTTACCGTAAGGAGCTCACAGGCTCTCTCGACGATCAGGTGCTCCGTGAGCTCTATGACAGACTCATGTACCTCCGTAACCTCGAAAAGCGCAAGGAGGAAGTTACCAACGCTATCACCGAGCAGGAGAAAATGACTCCCGAGATCGAAGCTGCTATCAGTGCCGCTGTTACTCTCGTTGAAGTCGAGGACATCTACCGTCCGTTCAAGCCAAAGAGACGTACCCGTGCAAGCATCGCCCGTGAAAATGGTCTTGAGCCCCTTGCTGAACTCATCCTCGCTCAGGATAACTCAACCGATCCCGAAAAGGAAGCAGAAGCTTTCATCAACGAGGAAAAGAACGTTCCCGATGTGCAGACTGCTGTACAGGGCGCTATGGATATCATCGCTGAGGACATCTCAGACGATGCCGACATCAGAAAGAAGCTGCGTACTCTCGCAGGCGAAAAGGGTGAAATGGTGTCAAAGGCATCAGACCCCGAGGCAGAAAGCGTTTACTCCAACTACTACGAATATTCTGAGCCTATCCCGAAGGTGGCTAATCACCGTGTCCTCGCTATGGACAGAGGCGAAAAGGAAGGCTTCCTCAAGATCGCTGTTACTCTCGATGAAGTTGCAGCTACTGATATTATTTTCGGCAAATATGTCAAGGCTAACAACGCCTGCGGTGAGCTTGTAAGAAATGCCGCTGCTGACAGCTACAAGAGACTTATCTTCCCATCCATCGAGCGTGAGATACGTTCAGAAATGAGCGCCAACGCAGCTGAGGAATCCATAAAGGTATTCGCTGCAAACCTCCGTCAGATGCTCCTCCAGCCGCCGCTCAAGAGTTCCGTTATCCTCGGTCTTGACCCGGGTTATGCTCACGGATGTAAGACTGCTGTTATCGACGGCACAGGCAAGGTTCTCGATACAGCCATAATCTATCCCGTAAGAGAAAGTGCATCTGCCGCTAAGGTAGAAGCCGCTAAGAAGAAGGTCAAGGAGTTCATCCAGAAGTACGGCGTAAATGCCATTGCTATCGGAAACGGCACTGCTTCCCGTGAGACTGAAAGCTTTGCCGCTGAGATAATCAAGGAAGTACCTCAGGAAGTCAGCTACATGGTAGTCAGTGAGGCAGGCGCTTCTGTCTACTCTGCTTCAAAGGTAGCTGCTGAGGAATTCCCTGAGTATGACGTTTCCATTCGTGGCGCTATCTCCATCGCAAGACGTCTTCAGGACCCTCTTGCAGAGCTTGTAAAGATAGACCCGAAGGCTATCGGTGTCGGTCAGTATCAGCACGATATGCCTCAGGCACGTATGAGCGAAGCCCTCGGCGGTGTTGTTGAGGACTGCGTTAACTCTGTAGGTGTTGACCTTAACACAGCTTCACATTCCCTCCTCTCCTACATTTCGGGTATCAATGCAACTGTTGCTAAGAATATCGTTGCTTACCGTGAGGAAAACGGCAGATTCAATGACCGTAAGGAGCTTATGAAAGTGCCTAAGCTTGGCAAAAAGGCATTCGAGCAGTGTGCAGGCTTCCTCCGTGTACGCGACGGCAAGAATCCTCTGGACAATACTGCTGTTCATCCCGAAAGCTACAAGGCTGCCGAGTCTCTCCTCAGCGAGTGCGGATTCACTCTTGCTGACATCGCAGGAAACGGTGCTGAGACTATCAACGAAAAAGCTGAGTCACTCGGTATCGAGAATATCAGCACATCCCTGGGTATCGGTGTGCCTACCCTCACCGACATCATCGGCGAACTTAAAAAACCCGGCCGTGACCTCCGTGACGAGCTTCCTCCTCCGCTTATGAGAAGCGGCGATATCATGGAGATAAAGGACTTAAAGCCCGGTATGGAACTTGTGGGCACAGTCCGCAATATCATCGACTTCGGCTGTTTCGTGGATATCGGTGTTCACGAGGACGGTCTGGTACACATCTCACAGATATGCAGCAGATACATCAAGCACCCTCTCGAAGCCGTTAAGGTGGGCGAAGTCGTAAAGGTAAAGGTGCTTGACGTTGATGTAAAGAGAAGCCGTATCTCCCTGACTATGATACTCAACGAGGAAGAGGCTAAGAAGGAAAGAGAACAGGCTCGCAGAAATAACAACAGCAGAAACAATGACCGCAGAAAGCACAATGACCGCAAGCCAAAGGGATTTGACGCTTCACAGATACGCAACAGCAGTTTCCGTATCAAGCAGAAGTAAGTTCAGTAAGCAGTTATCAGAAATCAGAAAGTAGGGGGCGATGCCTACATCGCCCATGCCATACACGTATATTATCTTGACGCCATTGTAGGGGCGAGTTCCGCTCGCCCGAAGGTCCACAAATAAAGCGTGACAGTCAAGGGCGCTCGGAAAACGCCCCTACATACGTTTTAAGTCATCGGTGTATCCATTATATAAAAAAATCATGTATTACATATACATCCTGCGCTGTCAGGGAGACAAGCTGTATACAGGCATCACTACCGATATGCAGCGCAGATTTTCAGAACATTCGGCTCAGAGCGGCAAGGGGGCGAAGTTCACACGCTCTCATAAAGCCGAGAAAATAGAAGCAGTGTGGTCTGCCGCTGACCGCAGTCTCGCTTCAAAGCTGGAGTACCGCATAAAGGCTCTCACAAGAGCGCAGAAGCTTGAACTGATAGCCGATAACTCCAACTTCCCCATATTTTTCGGGGATGAAGCCGCAGACATCTATAAACGAGAATATTCAGATTCATAATGCGGAATTAGCATAGGGGGGGCTGAAAGTGAACGGCAAAGACGTTGACGAAATACTGGAAAGACTGGAAAGCTGTGGATTTGAAGCCTATACCGTAGGCGGCTGTGTCCGTGATACTATTATGGGGCGCTCCGCTCATGATACCGATATCACCACTAATGCCCTGCCCGAACAGGTAATTGCCGCTTTTGACGGATACAAGGTCATCCCTACAGGTCTGAAGCACGGCACTGTCACC
>JAFOMV010000224.1 GCA_017418765.1 Ruminococcus sp.
AGTTCGGCAGACTTCCTATCATCATCGGCAAGAGAAGCGACGGCTTCTGCCTTTCAACAGAGTCCTTCGCTTTCCAGAAGCTGGGCTATGCCACATACAAGGAGCTTGAGGCAGGCGAGATAGTCGAGCTCACAGCCGACGAATGTAAGACCATTGCCGAGGGCGATCCCTCAAAGATGAAAATATGTACCTTCCTGTGGACATACTACGGCTATCCGAATGCCGTATACGAGGGCGTCAACGTTGAGGTGATGCGTACCCGCAACGGCGAGATAATGGCTGAAAACGACATCAAGAACGGCAGACTTCCCGATGTTGACTATATCTGCGGAGTTCCCGATTCAGGTACTCCTCACGCTATCGGCTATGCTAACAAGAGCGGCATACCATTTGCAAGACCGTTCATCAAGTATACTCCCACATGGCCGAGAAGCTTCATGCCTACAAACCAGAGCATGAGAAATCAGGTAGCTAAAATGAAGCTGATCCCTGTTCATGAGCTTATCGAAGGCAAGCGTCTTCTCTTCGTTGACGACAGTATCGTAAGAGGTACTCAGATGAGAGAAACCGTTGAATTTCTCTATGAGAACGGCGCTAAGGAAGTACATATGCGTTCTGCTTGTCCTCCTATCATGTACGGCTGCAAGTATCTCAATTTCTCACGCAGCCATTCAGAGCTGGAGCTTATCGCAAGACAGATAATAGATGAATTTGAAGGTGCTGAAGGCGTTAAGTACCTCGCTGAGTACAGCGATACAAATACCGAAAGGGGCAGACGTATGCGTGATGAGATATGCCGCAGACTCAAGCTCACTTCACTGGAATTTCAGTCGCTCCCCGGCAAGGTAAAGGCTGTGGGACTTCCACAGTGCAAGCTTTGCACCTATTGCTGGGACGGAAACGAGTAAAATCAGCCATTAGCCATTAGCCTTCAGCCTTTAGCTTTTTGCCCATTATGACATTTCTGTTGCCTTGAGGTATTATTAAGCTAACGGCTAACGGCTTACGGCTTACGGCTCAAAAATAATGGAGGATTTTTATATGAACAACAGTTTTTCCGAAAGCTACAAGAAGGCAGGCGTTGACGTAACCGCAGGCTACAAGTCAGTTGAGCTTATGAAGGAGCATATCGCCCGCACTATGATAAAGGGCGCTCTCTCAGGCATCGGCGGATTCGGCGGTCTCTTTGAGCTGGATATGACAGGTATCAATAAGCCTGTTCTCGTATCAGGCACTGACGGCGTCGGCACTAAGATCAAGATCGCTTTCATCATGGATAAGCATGATACTGTAGGTATCGACTGCGTTGCTATGTGCGTCAACGATATCATCTGCTGCGGCGCAAAGCCACAGTTCTTCCTCGACTATATCGCCTGCGGCAAGAACTATCCCGAAAAGATAGCTACTATCGTTTCAGGTGTTGCTGAGGGCTGTGTACAGGCAGAATGTGCTCTCATAGGCGGCGAAACTGCTGAGCACCCCGGTCTTATGCCTGAGGATGAATACGACCTTGCAGGCTTCTCAGTAGGCGTTGTTGACAAGGACAAGATCCTCCAGCCCGATACACAGAAGGCAGGCGATGTGCTTATCGCTATCAAGTCAAGCGGCGTACATTCAAACGGTTTCTCTCTCGTAAGAAGTGTTTTCGATGTCAATGAACGCAACCTGTCAATGCATTTCGATGATCTCGGCACTACTCTCGGTGAGACGCTCCTTACACCTACACGTATTTACGTCAAGGCTGTAATGAGTCTCCTCAATGCCGTAAAGGTAAAGTCCATCTCACATATCACAGGCGGCGGATTCTATGAGAACATCCCACGTTCACTTCCTAAGAACCTTGCTGCAAAGATCGAAAGAAACGCTGTTCAGGTGCTCCCTATCTTTGAGCTTATCAAGAGAACAGGCAATATCCCTGAGCGTGATATGTTCAATACCTTCAACATGGGTGTTGGCATGATAATTTCTGTTGACAAAAATGACGCTGATAAGGCTGTTGACGCAATAAAGGCAGCAGGCGAAGACGCTTACATCCTTGGTGAACTCGTTGAATCAGAGGAAGGCGTTATCATCTGCTGATCCGTTTTACAGGTGTCAGGGGCAGCGCTCCTGCCCCACAGCACCTTTCCCTTAAAAAAGGAGTGGTATATGTGAAAAGCAAAAAGTACGTTTTATCGCTTATAGCTGCGGCTGCCGTATGCTTGACCCCTGCATACGCCTTTGCTGCCTCATCCATACCTATGGACTACTGTCCTGACGAAGTGATCGACTGTTTCGACGTAATTGCCGCCCGAAAGCAGGGGGCTTCCAAGGATGAACTCCGAAAAGTGCAGGATTTCGTCCTCGGCAAGAAGGTAAAAACAGACAGCGGTACGTCCTCGTCATCATATGTCCCCGCTGAAGTCCCCATCGATGAAAGCTGTATCCTTGAGCCAAAGGGCACGGTACATACAGGTGACGGAACTTTCTACGGCGGCGGATACACAGGCGGTCATGCCATGCTTGACCCTGTTTCCCATGATTACTGGATAGTTGCCATGAACCATTCCGATTACAACGAAGCTCAGCTCGCAGGTGCTTATCTTGAAGTTACAGGCGAACTGGGTACTATAAAAATGCTGGTAACAGACGAGCTCCCCGAAGGAAAAAAAGGTGACCTCGATCTGTACACCGATGCTTTTCCGCTTATTGCACCTGTTGAAAAGGGCAGAGTGCCTGTCAGCTGGAAAATAATCCCCCTTGATTCCGCAGAAAATGCTCCCATCTCATTTAAGTACAAGGAAGGCAGCACTGAATTCTGGTGCGGAGTTCAGGTGAGAAATCACCGCTACCCCATCACTAAGCTGGAATATCTCAATGAAAACGGAGAATTTGTGGAAGTAAAACGCCGCCCCTATAATTACTTTGAGACCCGTGATATGGGTAAGGGACCGTTCACTTTCCGCATTACGGATATATATGGTCAGGTAGTCATAGACAAGGATATCCCCCTGTCATACGATGATACAGAGATAATCCCCGGACATGTCCAGTTCCCCGAATGATCAGGAGGCTGTATGAAAACAGATATCACCGATATTATATGGGCTGTAACTTCACTTTTTATCGTTGGCTGGTCATATAGTCACGGCAGGCTGATATACGGTGTTGTAGTTATTCTGGCACTTATGGTCATACTGCTCTTTTTCCATATTGCAAGGATAAGGGGAAGCCTCGCAAGGGGAATATCCGTTTTCGGCACTGTTACAGATTATCAGGTCAAGGATAAAAATGAACATTTTTACCCTGTCGTATCCTACAAAACCGAGGATGGCCGTGACATCACATCTGCATATGCCGTACAGTCACGCAAGCAGCAATACGAGATCGGTGAGGAGGTCATAGTATGCTATGATCCTTATGAACCTGTATTCTTCTATTTTCCCGAACGTGAAAATGATATGACAAGAGAATATAATATCCTTATCATTGTTGTAGGTGCTGCGGCGCTGATACTATTTTTGATCGCACAGAATATATGAAAGGAAATGTCTGAATGGCTTTTTTTATCACACTTGGCGCTGTTCTCATACTTATAGGCGCTCTTATTTGCAGAAGCTACCGTATAAAATACTCAGGATACAAAGGTTTCAGTGCTGAAGTTCTCGGCTATCGTTCGGAATTCCGAAGCTGCGGAGATGAAGAAAAGGAATATTACTGTGTGGTCGTAAGCTATCAAAATGACGAGGGATCTGCACGTGCTGTCCATGACGGATTCGTTCCTGCTGATACTGTTACAGTTCAGAAAGGCGACAGCGTATCAGTAAGGATAGACCCTATGTTCCCCGACAAATTCCTTTTCACTGACGAAATAAAGGGAACATCTCCTTTCGGCTCAGGACTTGTGATAGGCGGAGCACTTACCGTCATTCTTCACCTTTTATCTGAGCCGCTGTTCAAATAATAATATCGGAGGTCTGACCGAATGAAAAATATAGTTGTACTCGTTTCAGGCGGAGGTACAAATCTTCAGGCTCTTATTGATGCCGAGAAAAGCGGCATTATACAGGGCGGAAGGATAACCTGTGTTATCTCCTCAAAGGAGGGCGTGTACGCTCTGGAACGTGCAAAAAATAACGATATCCCCACAAGAGTCATCCCACGCAGAGAGTACGCTGACAGCGTAAGCTACAGTAAGGCTATCCTTGAAGCTCTCAACGAGGAAAAGGCTGACCTTGTGGTGCTTGCAGGCTTCATGACGATTCTCGATGAATGTGTCACAAAGGCCTACGCTTACAAGATAATCAACGTTCACCCTGCACTTATCCCGTCATTCTGCGGCGAAGGCTACTACGGACTGAAAGTCCACGAGGCTGCTCTCGCTTACGGCGTAAAGGTCAGCGGTGCTACTATACATTTCGTCAACGAGAAAGCAGACGCAGGCGCTATTATTCTTCAGGGCACTGTTGATGTACAGAAGGACGATACCCCTGAGACACTTCAAAGACGCATCATGGAAAATGTTGAATGGAAGCTTCTTCCGAAAGCTGTGTCTCTATTCTGTCAGGACAGGATAGAAATAGCTGACGGCAAAGCTTATGTAGTATGAACATACAAAAGCTGAAAGACGATCAGACCATCCCTAAGCTGTTTCTATGCTTCTGGATGTATGCCGTACTGGGCTGGCTTTATGAGGTTTTCCTTGAAGTGGTGGTCTACCGCTGGGGATTCACCAACCGAGGAGTTCTTTTCGGCCCTTATTGCCCCGTTTACGGCGTGGGCGCAATTACATTCCTGCTGTGCTTCGGCAGACTTATGCACAAAAAGGACAACAGGGCGCTGAACATCGTCAAACCGCTTATCATATTCATCGGATGCATGGCTGTGGCCACACTTATCGAACTTGTCACAAGCTATATCCTTGAAGCTGCTACAGGCGCATGGCCCTGGCAGACCTATGCAAATTATAAATACAATTTCCAGGCAAGGATAGCACTTTCCACTTCGATACGCTTCGGTCTGGGAGGTACATTCTTTCTCTACATTGTACAGCCTTTCTTTGACTGGCTGCTGAAAAAGCCTTCACGCAAGGCTGTCAGCATTATTGCTTTCACAGTCCTGATGATCGTCATCATAGACTGCATATACACTTTCTTAATTAAGTAAAGGAGTAAAAATTATGAAAAAACTTGATCTTGCTCAGGAACTCAGCTCAAACGCTTACCCCGGAAGAGGTATCGTTATCGGTAAGTCCGAGAACGGAAAATATGCCGTAACCGCTTACTTCATCATGGGCAGAAGCGAAAACAGCCGCAACCGTGTATTTGTTGAGGACGGCGACGGGATCCGCACACAGGCTTTCGATCCTTCAAAGCTGACTGATCCCCACCTTATCATATATGCACCTGTACGTGTACTCGGCAACAAGCTCATCGTTACAAACGGCGATCAGACCGATACTATCTATGAGCTCATGGACAAGCAGCAGACTTTTGAGCAGTCCCTCCGCACAAGAGAATTCGAGGACGATGCTCCTAACTTTACTCCCCGTATCTCAGGTATCCTCCACTTCGAGGACAAGGGCTTCAACTACGCTATGTCAATTCTCAAGAGCGCTAACGGAAATCCTGATTCATGCCAGAGATATACATTCAGCTTCTCAAATCCTATCGCAGGCGAGGGACGCTTCATCCACACTTACATGGGCGACGGAAATCCGCTCCCAAGCTTTGAGGGTGAGCCTAAGCTGGTAGGCATCAGCGGCGATATCGACAGCTTCACAGATATGCTCTGGACTAACCTCAACGCTGACAATAAGGTATCTCTCTTTGTACGCTACGTTGATCTTGAAAGCGGAAAGGCCGAGACACGTATAATCAACAAGAACAAGTAAGTTCATTTACAATAAATATCAGGAGGAATTTAATCATGTCAAATGAAATGCAGTTAAAATACGGCTGTAACCCAAATCAGAAGCCTTCAAGAGTCTATATGGCTGACGGAAGCGAGCTCCCTATCGAGGTGCTCTGCGGAAAGCCCGGCTATATCAACCTTCTTGACGCTTTCAACGGCTGGCAGCTCGTTAAGGAGCTGAAGGCTGCTACAGGTGTTTGTGCAGCTACTTCATTCAAG
>JAFOMV010000225.1 GCA_017418765.1 Ruminococcus sp.
CTTATGATGGTATTTGGATGGTTCTCGAAAAGAGCAGGTCTGCTCGATGACCACACTACCGCTAAACTCAACAAATTCGTATTCCGCACACTTCTCCCTGCACTGCTGTTCATGGACCTGTCAACGGCTGATCTCCATTCCGTGTGGGATGGCAGATTCATACTTTTCTGCGTAACGGTAACTTTGCTCAGCGTGGGTATAGCCTGCCTTTACTCCCTTATACACAAGGACAGGCATGAGCGTGGAGAGATAATACAGGCTTCATACAGAAGCAGTGCCGCAATACTCGGCATAGCATTCGTGAAGAATATCTACGGCGAGGCAACTATGGCGGCTCTTATGATAGTGGGGACAGTGCCTATATACAATATCATCGCCGTGATAGTCCTTTCCCTCACTTCTCCCGAAAAGGAAAAAGGCGGAGGCAAAAAGCTTTTCCTCAGCACGGCAAAGGGCATAGCGACTAATCCCATTATAATAGGCATAGTGCTCGGTATGCTGTGGTCTGCGGCAGGTATACCACAGCCTGTGATACTGCAAAAATCGGTATCATATCTCGGAAATATGGCAACTCCGCTGTCGCTGATAGCTCTCGGCGCTTCATTCAGGGCAGAGGAGGCTAAAGGCAGACTTCCGCTGGCGGCAGGCATAGTGTTCATAAAGCTGATACTTTTCTGCTGTATATTCCTGCCTGCGGCGGTACATATGGGCTTCAGAGGCGAAAAGCTGATAGCTGTGCTTGTTATGCTTGGAAGTGCGACTACGGGAAGCTGTTTCGTCATGGCGAAAAACTTCGGACATAAAGGAGACATCACAGCCCTTGCGGTAATGCTTGCAACTCTTTGCAGTGCCTTTACGCTGACAGGATGGCTGTTTTTGCTGAAAACAAAGGGATATATCGGATAGTACGATATCACTTATAATATCAGGAGGTAAATATGGATACATCACAGAATAATAACGAAATAAAAGAGACAGCATCAGAAAAGACCGCTGAAAGCCCTGTCAGCACCGGCGGCAGGAAAGAAGCCGTATTGGACAGACTTGCGGCACATCCGTATATTATGGCATTTGTTTTATGTATGGTCCTTACACCGTTTTGCTTCGGAGGACTGAACTATGTGCCGTCTTATGCAGTACCTGTCACAGCGATACTGCTGGCGGCTGTGTCGGCATTTCTCATTGCACGAAGATGCTACAGGGCTCATTCACCCATCCATAAATACGTGCTATGGCTGTCAGCGGCAGGAGCAGCGGCGGCAGTCGGCTCGGGCGCTTATCTCAGGTCTGAAAACAAAGCGGCATGGATAATGCTTGGCGGAAGCTGGATATTGCTGGCTGTTTACAGCCTTGTCTATAACGAAAAGATAAAGCATAAGCTGAACTCAATGCTCATTATCGGTCTGGGATTCATGATGAAGCTGAGCTATGTGCTTGGAACAAGTGTATACTCCCGTCAGCATGACAACGGAGAATTTACGTTAAATGAACTTCGTCAGGGACATCTGGGATACATTGCCTACCTTTATCAGAATCATCACCTATATCCTGAGGATTACAGACAAATGCTGCAATACTGCCATCCGCCCTTTCATCACACTATTTCGGCGGTGTGGGTATACATTATGCATGATATTTTCCGCATAGAAATTTCCGAAGCAGTTGAGTCCATACAGATGCTGACGCTTTTCTATTCGGTGACTATAGTTATCTCGGCTTATTATATTTTCCGTTATTTCGGGCTGGAGGGCAGGAATCTGTACATTCCCCTTGCCATAACATCCTTCCATCCCTGCTTTACTTTCCTTGCTTCACTGATAAATAACGATCCGCTTATGTGGGCGCTGGTGATGGGTGCGATGGTAAACACGCTGAAATGGTACAGAGAGCCGTCACTTAAAAGGATAATGTACATAAGCCTCTGCATAGGTCTTGCCATGATGACAAAGGTATCTGCGGCACTTGTCGCACCGCCTGTAGCTATCGTATTTCTTGCGGTATTCATACGTGATATTAAGACCTCATGGAAGAAGCTTCTGGGACAGTTCATTTCATTCGGCGCAGTATGTATACCTCTCGGAATGTGGTTCCCTGTGCGTGGACTGGTAAAATTCGGCATACCTCTTAACTATGTGCAGGAGCTTCCTAAGGGGCTTGAACAGGATATCAGCGGCATATCCTTTGTTAAGCGTATCACCGATCTCAGCCCTGTTCAGTTCAGGAACGTCTTTGAGAACTGGTACAGCGGTGAAGAGGCAGGAAGCTTCAACGAGCAGAATCCGCTTATCGCTATACTCAAGAACTCCATATTCAGCGAGTTCATAAGAGAAAGCAAATTTGACAATGCCAAGTATATGCTGCCTGTCTGCCGTGTGCTTTTCTGGCTGGGAGTATTTATCGCCGCAGCCGCCCTTGCAGCGATGATATACACCTTTGTAAAGGATAAGACTATGAACTGGGTATGCAAGGTCTTCTTCGGCTCGTTCTATCTGCTTCTTGTGGGCAATCTTTACATTATGTCAGCGAAATATCCCCTTGTGTGTACCATGAACTTCCGTTATCTCATGCCTGCGGTCATAATAGGTTCACTGTTCATAGGTATGGCACTGAGAAGGCTCTCATCGAAAAAAGTCCAGCTTGCGGCAGGAGCAGCGGCAGCGGTATTCTCCGTGCTCTCAGCGGCAGTATATACATCAGTGGTTTGCCTCTGAAAAATCTTTTGAGAAAACAGTAGGGGGCGATGCCTACATCGCCCCGTGCCTTTATGATGTCTACATCGCCCCGTGCCTTTATGACGCCTACATCGCCCCGTGCCTTTATGTTGATCTATCGGACTGATGTGTGCATCAGCCCCTGCTGTTATAGGATAGGTATCCATGCTGTTTTTTCAAGATTATCCTCGTTATACTCTATTTCCTTTGAGTAGTTTTTGGCGATAGCCGCCATATTCGCTAAGGGCAGCTGATCATCCCTGCTGAGCTGACACTCCCACAGATAGTTTATGGTAAGGGTGCTGATGACCGTTACTGTTACAGGCGAAAGGATATCGCCGCTGAACACGCTTTTCATGAAGTATCTGAAAATGAAGTATGCGGCTATCCTGCGTGTCTCACTGAGAAAATGTCCTGACAGCGGCGTGACCTTATCGGTCAGCTCTGAACATTCACCAAGAAACGGCAGCCATTCGCTGCTCATAGGTTCGAGTTTTTTCAGCACAGGGAGCACATCCCTTATATCGGGCAGAGGGGCTTCGGGGAGCTCATCCCATGCAGGCAGGGCGTATACCTCCTCATCGGCGGCTTTCTGAACTGCAATGGCATAGCTTATCAGTCTGCCGAGACATTTCCGCATATCGCTGTCATGGGAGATATGGCGGATGATGGTATCACGTGCGGATATGAGCATATCGAAAAACTCAGGGTCAGGCTCATCACATTCTTCATCGGGGATGCAGGTCTCGGACAGGGACATATCCTCTGAGAGTATGAGCCTTGCGGCTTCCTCACAGCAAAGTCCGACACCGCCCTCCTTGATATTGCCGAACCATTCATAGTATCGTGGATGGTCAGTACATATCTGACAAAGGTGTTCTTCGCCCAGTTCGGTAAAAATATCGCAAAGCCCCTTTCCGTTAAGAAAGGGGCATTTTTCGTCATGGGTAAGAACGAACGAGCCTTCCCTGATATTTTCGCTGAGCCTTTTCCCGAATTTTCCGCCCACAGTCGAGTAATAGCCTGCGGTATCGCTGTCGATGTCTATTTCCCAGCCGATACAGCAGTTATCCGTGCATTTGTCTGCGATACAGCGGAATTTCTCATAGTAGGATGGGGTGCGGAATATCATAGGGCAGCGCCTCCGTTCATGCAGTAAATGATAATTGCCTGCTGTACGGTAAGCAGGTGCTTTTTGAATGAATAGCCTGCGAAGTGTACCGAGTCGATAGCGTCAGCAGAGACTTCCTCGTTTCTGAAAAATGGCGGACACGGATTGAGTACAGCGCCCTTGTTAGCCATATCCATAGCCTTGCGTGTGACACGGCATTCGTCGGATTCATCGGAGATATACGCAGGTATAGAGTCGGTACAGACTATATCCCTGCCGCTGATGGCTTCATAGATATCGTAGTAAACAGGGATATCAGCCATCTCACAGCCCTCACAGCAGCACTGTACAAGGTCAAGGCCGAGGACGCTTGCGGCTTCTTTCCAGGACATTCCGATGTTGGCATTCTTGCCGCAGAAAAGGTACTTATCCTGTGTGAAGTCCTCACGCATCTTCGAGAGGGCGTAGAGGTCACTGAGTATCTCGCAGGGGTGATTGAAATCGGTCATGCCGTTTATAACAGGGACAGGTGAGTGTTCAGCCATTTCCTCCAGCTTTGTGATATCCTTGTGGCGCACGATGAGCACATCCGCCCAGTTGCCGAGATATCCGCAGACATCGCAGAGAGCCTCTTTCTTATCGAGGGTCTCAGGGGGAAAGAGTATCGACTGTCCGCCGAGGAGCCATATGCCCTTTTCAAAGGTGACACGGGTGCGTATGCTGCTTTGCGGAAAGAACATGACTGCTGTTTTTTCATTGAGGAAGCCTTTGTATCCTCCGCTGCTGATTCTGTCTGCAATGCTGAAAATGTTGAAAATATCGTCTTTTGTCAGGTCGGTAAGTCGGATAAAGTCTTTCATATGATACACCTCTTGAAATAAATTATGGCGCACAGAAGTACGCCATTCAGCCTGTCGGAAAAGGCATTTATATATTGTACGGCATGGGGCGATGTTAACATCGCCCCTTTATTATTACTTCTTCTTATCGCCGGGGACTATCTTCTCGTAGTTTTCCTCAGCCGCTTTTTCTTCGGCTTTTTTCTGAGCCTTCTTTGCGCTGCGGTCTGCGGACTTTCTGCCCTTTTTCATCAGCACCGCTGCGAGTATGATAACAGCCGCCGCAATTGCAGCCATCAGTATGATGAACAGGATACTGCCGAGATCGTGGCCGATAACATCACAGTTTATCTTGTTCTTCTTTGCGTATTTATGGGCGGCAGAGCCTGCGGTCACTCCCATAGTGAAGCCGTCGGTATCAATGATATTGCCGCTGTCGTCATAGGTCTTGCCGAAAGCCATTTCGCCTATGGTGTCAGCGCTTTCGGGGACGTTTATTTTTTTCAGGCTGTCACAGCCGATAAACGCCTTTTCGCCGATGCTTTTAACTCCTTCCGGGATAACAGCCTTATCCATTTTTATGCAGTTGGCAAAGGCAAGAGCGCCTATGGATGATACGGTAGTAGGTATCTCAACGGAGGCAAGGCTCTCGTCAAAGGCAAAAGCCCATTCGCCTATGGTATCAAGTCCCTCGGAGAGGTCAGCCTTTTTCAGATTGGGACAGTATGAGAAAGCATAATCCTCGATAACGGTGGTCTTGTCGGAAATAAAGACATTTTCTATGCGTCCGCAGCCTGAGAAAGCGCCTGACCTGATAGTGGTTATGTTGTCGGGGATGTAAAGATCACCCTCAAGGCTTGCAAGTCCACGATATATCACTGATTTTCTGCTGTCCATGAGGATGCCGTCAGAAACGGTGAATGAATCGTTGGCAGAAGCGTCGATATCCTGTATGGAGTACCACTCCTGAAAAGCAAGGGGACCTATGGTTTCAAGGGCGGCAGGAAGTCTGAATTTTTCAAGGCTGGTACATTCATAGAAAGCACCGTCGCCTATTTTTGTTACAGTATCGGGGATGTCTATGGATGTCATGTGGTCACACATGGCAAAGGCGTAGGATGGTATCTCCTTTACGGTCTCAGGGAGAGAGACATTTTCAAGTCTGCTGCATCCCATAAATGCACGTTCGCCTATATGTTCAAGTCTTTTCGGGAGAGTGACCTCTGAGAGCGATACACAGCCGAAAAAGGCATTATCGCCTATACTCTTTACAGAATCGGGGATATCAAGGGAGGATATACCTGTACAGTTGGCAAATGCGCCCTCACCTATGGCAGTAATGGATACGCCGTTTCTTATGGCAGGTATCTCGGTAACTATCGTAGCTGTACACTTGGTTATGGTGTAAGAACCGTCAACTACTTCGTAAATAAAAGCACCGTCTGAGAGTTCGCTCTCAGCGCCGGGAAGGTCCTCAGCAAAAGCAGGGAATACCGAAAGGGCAGATACGGCAGTTATCAAAGCTGCGGCTGCGGAAATGAGTTTATTCAGCTTCATCAGTATCATCCTCCTCTGCGGTATCTTCGGCTGCTTCTTCTGCCTGTTCCTTTTTGGCTCTGAGCTTTTCAGCCGCGTTGGATTTTATCTGTTCCAGCTTCTGTTCTTCCTTTTTCTTTCTGCGCTTTTTTACGGAAGCCGCAGCGATAAGGATGATGATGAGTGCGGCAAAGATACAGCCCATAACTATAAGGAATACCTTTGAAACGTTGTGGCTGCCTATCTCGATAGTTCCGGGGACTACTTCTATACCGTAATCCTTTGCGAAATCATAGGGGACAGTGCCCTTGTCAGCGTAGACCTTGAAGCCTTCGATAAGTGCATCGGCAGGTTCTTTGTTGGCATCGTTCTCGTCAACAAGGTTGATGACATCGTCATAGAAGTAGCCGAAAGCGTATGTGCCCAGCTTTTCTACCTTGTCATAGAAGCGCAGGCTTTTCAGCTTCATACATTCAAAGAAAGCGTCAGCACCGAGAGTTTTCAGCTCCTTTGACATCTTTACCTTTTCGAGTGCCTTGCTGTTTTCAAATGCGTAAGTTTCTATCTCCTCAACATTTGAGAGGTCTACTTTTTTCAGATAATTGCTGTATGCGAAAGCAGATGCGGCAATGCTCTTTACGGAAAGCGGCACCTTGAATGATTCAGCCTCACGTGAAGCAGGGTAGGCAAGGAGAGTGGTCATATCCTTGTCATAGAGAACACCGTCAACCGAGCAGAAGTTTCCGTCATTTCCCTCGGAAACGTTTATCTCTTTAAGGCTGTTGTACTGGATGAAAGGCTCGCTGTCATTGATATTCTTGCAGTTGCCCGAAATGGTAATGCTTTCAAGGACGGGGCAGGTCTCGAATATGGAAGCCCCCAGCACCTCTGCGCCGCCTAAGTCAGCCTTGCTGAGCATGGGGCAGTCACCGAAAGCAGCCTCGCCTACTTCCTTTACGCTCTTGGGGAGAACTATGGATGTGAGGTACTGACAGCTGTAGAAAGCGCCCTTTCTTATCTCAGTCACGGTCTCAGGGAGCTTTATCTGTGAAGCACCGCAGTTTGTGAAAGCGGTAGTATAAACTGATGTTACCTTGTGACCGTCAAGCGTATCAGGGACTACGAGCTCCACATCAGAGGAAGTACAGCCTGTGATGACCGCATTTCCGTCAACGATGGCATATTCGATATCGTTGTAGTATTTCTTTTCGAGCTTCTTTACCTCCTGACTTTCCTTAAAGTTTTCGGGAGTCATGAAAGCGAAGTTGTTCTTGTAATCGTAATCCTCATCGTAGTCAACACTGTATGAAGAAGCGGCAGAATCGGATTCACCTACTACCGTGAAGCCCTCTACAGCAGTTTCCTTGCCGTCGTCAGAAATATTGTAGCCGAAAGCAGAGTAGCCGATATCCTGTACGGATGATGGTATTATTATATATGTAAGGCCGGTATTCGCAAAAGCTGACTGTCCCACAGAAAGCAGACCCATAGGAAGCTCTATCTCAGTGAGAGCCTTGCAGTTTGAGAAAGCGCCGCCGCCGATAGTATCTATGGTGTCGGGCAGCTTTACATCGCTGAGCTTTGAGCAGTCGGAAAAAGCGAAAGCGCCGATATCGGTGAGCGAGGTCTTGCTCAGGTCAACGGCAGTAAGCTCCTGGTTGCTGTTGAATGAGTGGCGGTCTATGGTCTCAAGAGAAGCAGGGAACGATATTTTTTTCAGCTCCGTCATGAACACAGCCGCAGTGCCTATATCCTTTACCTTGCTGCCGATGGTGAAGCTTTCGCCCTTTTTTGCGGAAGGATAGCATATGAGAGTGGTCTTGTCCTTAGTGTAGAGTACACCGTCTTCGGAAACGTAGTTCTTGTTTCCGCTGCTGACATTTATCTCTCTGAGCTTAGTGCAGTACATAAAAGGATTGTCAGAGGAGATGTACTCGATACTGTCAGGGATGGTGACTGTCTCTAAGGGAGAGTTGTCATGGTCATTGCCTAAGGCGTATTTTCCGAGATAGGTGACCTTTTTGCCTTCGATGGTATCAGGGATGGTGAGCTCCTTGTCAGAGCCTTTCCAGAACTCTATACACGCACCACCGTCATCCATTATGGTGTAGGAGAAATCGCCCGAAACGGGATAGGATGCAATGAGGTCATCCACGCTGTTATAGGTGTTTCCGTCCTCGTCGGTGTAGGAAGGTGACGAGCTGCTGTCCCAGCCCTCGTAGGCGGTCTCGGCACGGACTATCGAAGCGGCAGGCATACAGGCAGAAGCGCAAAGCAGGAGGCTCAGCATGAAAGCCGCAGTTTTTCTTGGTTTAAACATAGTTTTCCCTCTCAATCTGAACGGGACAGAGCCCGATATGGTCTATTTAATACGATTATAACATAATTTGCAGTTTATTGCAATGAATTTCACGCATTTTTCACGGCAGGAGCATTTACTTTTTATTTATTGCAGCTGCTGAGCCAGCGGCGGTGC
>JAFOMV010000036.1 GCA_017418765.1 Ruminococcus sp.
GCTTATACAAAGAGAAAGGTAAGCCTCCGCTATCCTCAGCTTGCATCTGAGATTTGCGACGAGCCTTACTTCATCACCACTCAGGAGCTTGAGGATATGTATCCCGACAAGACAGGCCATGAGCGTGAGCGCCTTATCACCAAGGAGCATAAGACAGTTTTCCTCATGGGTATCGGCGGTAAGCTCAACAGCGGCGAAAAGCATGACGGCAGAGCTCCCGACTATGATGACTGGGCACTCAATGGCGATATCCTTTTCTGGGACGAAACTCTCAACGATTCTCTGGAGATATCTTCAATGGGTATCAGAGTTGATGCTGATTCGCTGAAAAAGCAGCTTGCTGAATGCGGTGCTGAGGACAGGATGCAGTACAAGTACCATCAGATGATAGCTGACGGCACACTTCCGCTTACCATCGGCGGCGGTATCGGTCAGTCAAGACTTTGTATGCTCCTTCTTGAAAAGGCTCACATCGGCGAAGTGCAGTCCTCTGTATGGAGAGATGAAGTTGTCGAGGAATGTGCCAAGAACGGTATTACACTTCTTTGATGGCTGAATAATAAAAATAAGGGCATTCGGAAATATCCGAGTGCCCTTTTCACATATACCTATATATAGTCCTGTCAGGCAGAAAAAAGCGGGGCAGTAAGAAACTGCCCCAAAACCCTGAATCTATAAAATTCAATTATCTGCGAATTGATCGGCACGGCCTGGAGGAGGTATTACCGTGCCGATTATCACTGTTCGGGGTCGGTCACAAGACCCGAGCAGTCAAAAGCCTTTTCCCCTTTAAAAAGATGCTTCTGTAATATAAATGTCAGAAAAGGGGCAAGTTTTTTCTGTTCGGGTCTAACTTTGTTTGATTGCACAATACACAGCATATATGATTAGCAATATTTACCAAAGAAATTGATCATACTGCGAATGTTGCAACCGCCATCAATGCAGTCATTACTAAAATTGCACCTACAAAAGCAGGGGCTGTCTTTGCGACTGTTATGCCTCTCCTTGACTGGGCAGGTGTAGCTGAGGGCAGACGGTCAGTCTTTCTGTATATCACAAGAAGTCCTATTCCTATGACAGATGCAGCTACAAGGATAAAGTTGATAATGCCCGAAACGATCGAGGTATCAGGAAGGAATGATACAGCGGTAACAAATGTGTTTATGAACATATGTACAATTATTGACGGTATTATCGAGCCGTGTTTCAGTGTGATATGTCCGAGGAAGATACCAAGCAGGAATGCAAGGGCAAACTGCGGTATATTTCCGTGACCAAGTCCGAAAAACAGTGCTGAGGCGAAAACGGCAAATCTTTGGTTTGCTTTGGAAAATACACGCAGGATCATGCCTCTGAAGAATATCTCCTCAGTGACAGGTGCCATTATACAGGCGTATATGACTTCGACAGTTTTTCCGAGGCCGGTTACAGCTGTATCCTCCATACCGGGCGGTATAGTTGTCTGATCGAAGCGGTTGAATATCTCCTCTATTCCTGATGAGATAAGATTTGCTGCACACCATATCGCAAGGGCTATAAAGCAATATTCAATGGCATAGCGATAGTTGAAGCCGTGTGTCCTGAAAAGTGATGGATGGTCTGTTTTTGACCATTTCAGTCCGAGTACAGCAAAAAGAGTGTTTGCAAGTACGAGTATTATCATGTTCAAAGCAGTAAGGACTGAGCTTTGCTCCATATAGTCATCTATATCCGACATATCAGAGTGACCTGAAACGAGCTTTATTATAAATTGGATCAGAAGCATTGCGAGCACTACTCCAAGCTGAGAGGCGATGGAATGTAACAGCATACACGTGCCGCCTATGCTGTACTGGCGTTTCAACATATTTTTTTCCGTACGGGCAGGCACAAGGGGTATCTTGTAATCCTGCATTTTTATCCAGGGCAGTATCTTTGAGTAATCATCTCTGAAACTATGATATTCTGTGGGGTTTTCAAATGGGTCTTTGAGCCTTTTCCGTGTTTCGGGCGTTAATTCAGTGCTGCTGCGGTTATCAGTGATATTTCCGTATCCGTTGAGCTGTGAGCCCTGAGTATATATATTATTGCTGAGCATAATTTCATCCTTTCTCTGTTGAAGTATGAGTATAGTTTATTTTATCATATTTTCACTGAAATGTAAAGGGGAGGAACAGGATATCCACGGAAATCAATTTTTGTTGATTAGAAATATTAATTTGTAGGGAACGTCGTCTTTGCCATTCTATTTTGCGGCTTTTTCTTAGACTGTGAAACGCCGAGGGCGGCGCTCCCTACAAAATCTCTTGTTTCATTACCTGATATTTTGAAAATTGATTTGCGTGAAAATAACGTTAAACTACTTGATTTTATATGCAGATAAGTGGTATAATATATAATTGAATAGTTGATTATATTGCACATCAGTATAATGACGGAGGGTATCGAATGGATTATATCGGAGAAAAATGCGCTGCCTGCGGAGAGGTGTTTACAGAGAATGATGACATAGTGGTTTGTCCCGACTGCGGTTCGCCTCATCATCGTGAGTGTTATAAAAATGCAGGAAAATGCGCCAACGAGGATTATCACTTCTCAGGAAAAAAATGGGAGAGAAAGCAGGCTAAGGTCAGGGATATAGTTATCTGCCCTGTATGCCGTTTCCCTAACGATAAAAACGAGAAAATATGTACACGCTGCGGCAGTGCGCTAAATACAGGCGATATCGGCAATGACGAGACCGTACAGGATGTTATTGCGGGTTTATTGGATGATGAAGCTGCTGAGACAGGGCCTTATCTCGGATTTGACCCCGATGAAGATCTGGGCGGTGCTACCGTAAGGGAAGTATCTGATTTCGTCAAGACCAACACTATCTATTATCTGCCTGTATTCAAAAGAATGAAGGATATCGGCTCAAAGCTTTCTTTCAATCTCACTTGCCTGTTTTTTCCATCTTTGTATTTCGCCAACCGCAAAATGTGGGGCTGGGCTATGCTGGCTGTGATACTCAGCATACTTTGCGGTATCCCCGGAGCTGTCATGTATATGATGGAGGAAGGCTTTCTGAGCGATTACAGCGAACTCAGCGTATGGCTGGATAACAATTTGAACTTCATCAAAAAGCTTGATATGATATTCAGCGGTGCTGATGTATTAACAAAGTTCATGTTCTGTATCTTCGGAAACAGTATATATTTCAAGTACATTGTGCGTTCTCTGAAAAAAATAAGGAACAGCAGCGAACCGTTAATGAAGCAGAAAATGACCGTTATGGGCGGTGTTAATCCCATTAATATGATAGTTATAACGATAATAAAGGCGGTTGTTGCGGCAGGTATTCTGCTGCTTGCATCGTATGCGTACGGAGTTTTCACCCTCATGGATGACCTCGGGCAGAATACAGCTTTTATCAATATTATATCCAACTTATGAATGATCTTTCGATGGCAGTCAGCTGACTGCCATTTTTCTTTTGCTCAGGCTGAACGTTATTATCATTGACGATAAGAATTTAATGTTTGTCATTAAATATTTATCGTGTATTTTGCACAAGCAGACCGTATCTGAGCATAGCTGTTTATATGCAAACATACAATAATTAACGATAAACATTAAAAATCTGTTGACAAACGTTAATGCTTGTGATATTATAGACTCAACGAAAGGGAACAACGCTCCCGAACGAAATAAAAGAACATTTTTGGAGGATGCAGCTATGAAAAATGCTAACATTAAAAAGATCAATAAACTCGGCATGACAGGAAAAATATTATCAGTCATTCTTATCGTTATCAGTACCATCGCACTTGTGATGTCCATAATATCAGGCATCGCAATGGCAACTCTCTCCGATGACTTTATGAAAGTTGACGGCAAATGGAGCTGTAAAACTGTTACCGATCTGTCGTCGCCTTTGGTAAAAGCCGATGACCTGATGGTCAACAACGGAGATAATATAGAGATACTCGGTCTGAAAATAAAGACGTTTCAGAATGATGTAAAAGACAGCAATAACGAGAACATGCTCACATCCGAAACTGAAACGACCATCGAAGGCAATGCAGGAAGGACTTTAAAGGTAATATCTATCTTTGTAATAGTGATGGTCTCTGTTTTTCTCATTTTACTTATCATTGTTCTCAGATTCGCCAAAGCACTTTGCAAAGCCCTTGAAAAATGCGATTCGCCTTTCGAGGAGAACGTTGTAAAGAAGATGAGGAATTTTGCTATATCC
>JAFOMV010000226.1 GCA_017418765.1 Ruminococcus sp.
AGGTGACCCTGCTTTCATAAAGAAGGATACACTTGCTATGGCAGTTGGCTATAACGGTATGTACAAGATCACAGAAGGCGGCAAAAAGGTAGAAAAGATGGATTCTGTCGCTTATGCCAAGACAGCAGGCTACGGCGCTCCCGAAAAGGCAGGCGGTCCGAACACTCTCTTTATCTACGGCAAACCCACATGGGATGATAAGGAAGGCATATACCGCTCAACTGATGAAGGCAAGACATGGGTATGCATAAATACTGACCATCTCTACGGCGGTACAGGCAACGGAAATTACCTCGTAGGCGATATGAACGAATTTGGAACAGTATATATGTCTACAGTAGGCTGCGGAATCGTTTACGGAAAACTGGCTGGCAGTACTCCTAAGCCTCCTGTAACAACTTCAACAACAGTGACAACTACCTCGACAACAACTACTGTTAAATCACAGCCGACTACTTCCACCACAACAGTAAGTACATCCGCAAAGCCTGATGATATCCTCTGGGGCGATGCTAACTGCGATAAGAAGGTAGACCTTTCAGATGCAGTCCTCATCATGCAGTGTATATCAAACCCAAGCAAATACGGCGAAAAGGGCTCTGCAAAGGGACATATCACCGCACAGGGCAGAAAGAACGCAGATGTGGCAGGCAAGAATGACGGCGTAACTAATCTGGATGCACTTGCTATCCAGCGCTATAAGCTGAAACTCATAGACAAGCTTCCTGCTGAAGAATAATTATTATCAAAAAAAGCTCCCTTTGGATTATGACTTTATCCAAAGGGAGCATTATTACTTTTTAGGAGAAATAAACTCAGAAGATACCGTTTGAAGCATCCTCTATGCGCTGTTCGTAGTATTCCTTTCCCCAGCTGAAATCAAAGCGGCTGAAAAGGCTGATACAGTTTCCTGCATTTTCAAGAGCGCCCTCAAGGCCTTCCTCATCCTCTGCCTTAGCAAATATATACACGGCAGTTATAAATATCTCAAGGAGCTTCGTGTCATTCCTGCCCTGTGGCTTGTAGCCGAATTTCAGAAGTTTCAGCGCCTGTTCATATTTTTTTGCCGCACAGTCGGTAAGGGCGAGAGCTATATACATATCAGCCTTCTGCCTGATAGATACCTTCTCGGAATAGTTCTGCATGAAATTTATATTATCAGTTCTGAAATCAACAGCATTATGCCATTTCCCCTGCAAGCTGAGCGCTTTGAGCGTTTCAATGCAGAAAAGGAATTTTTCGGGACTGCTCATTTTCTTTTCTTTAAGCTGTTCAAGGTAGAAATAAGCTGTTTTCTGATCGTGCATTTTTGCATAAAGTGCCGCAAGCTGAATGATATCTATCGGTTCGGGCTTTTTTACATCGTGGATGAAAGCATTTGCATACTGTTCACACAGCTCATTGGTATAGCCTGTATTTGTATAGGTATGGTATACCTCCTCATATTTTTTCATCTCGGCATTATGAGACGGGAGAAATGAAAACGATATTTTCTTTCTATCCTGCGGTGAGATCATAGCTCATCCCTCCTTAAACGTCATGGATATCTGAATATATATTCGTATCAATATGCGTATCAAAAATATATCAAAAAGTAAATAAAAGTAAAGAATCAATCATTTGTATATAATTATTCTATCACATATTCAATACTTAGTCAACAATTGTTGCAGAAATAACGTAAAAACTGTTGAAATGCACAAAAAACAAATCTGCTTTTTTCTATATAAAATATATTAATATGATCCTGATTTAAGCTTTTTTCAAGTTTTTGTGTTATAATAGTATGTAATGGAGATTTATCAGACGGAACTTGCCCTAACAGGTAACAAATAAAGCTTTCCATGCACAACTCAACAGGCAGCATGAAATAAAAGCAATGGTTCTTTCTTAGGGCGGGTTCTTGTATCACGGAGGATATTATATGAGATTACTGGTTGTAGAAGACGAAGTTCAGCTTGCCGATGCACTGAGTGAGATACTCAAAAGGAATATGTATAGTGTAGATACAGTATACAATGGTATAGACGGTCTCGATAATGCGCTCAGCGGCGTATATGACTGCATCATACTCGATATCATGCTTCCCGGCATGAATGGCATGGAGGTGCTCAGGAATATGCGTCAGGAACATATCAGCACACCTGTACTGCTCCTTACTGCAAAAAGCGAGATAGAGGATAAGATAAACGGCCTTGACTGCGGCGCTGACGATTACCTTACAAAGCCGTTCGTTACAGGTGAACTTCTTGCAAGAGTACGTGCCCTTACACGCCGCAAGGGCGAGATAATCGATGACAGCGGCCTTGATTTCAACGGGCTCAGGCTCAATAAGGATACCTGCTCCGTTATATGGCAGAGCAATGACGTTAAACTCAGCCTGAAGGAATATCAGATAATGGAGCTTCTTATCTCAAATCCACGCAGGATACTGCCAAAGGAAAGGATCATCGAAAAAATATGGGGTTATGAAAGCGATGTGGAATACAACAACATTGAAGTATACATATCTTTTCTGAGAAAAAAGCTTTCATCCATAAGCGCTCCCGTACAGATAAAGACTGCAAGAGGTATAGGCTATTCATTGGAACAGGAGGGATGATACTATGTTCAGAAAAGCTCAGCTAAAGCTTTTTTCGGTCATAACAAGTATTCTTCTGGCTGTATTCATCGGTCTGCTCGGTGCGGTAAATATCATCACAAGAGAAGTAATGAGCCGACAGTCGGAATATGTGCTCGAACAGATAGCCGCAGGCATAGAATATGATGATAACAC
>JAFOMV010000227.1 GCA_017418765.1 Ruminococcus sp.
TAGCTGTGATACCCGTTGTGTCGAGCACATCTTGTATCATCATACGGGCAAAGCCGTGACCGTCCGTGTGCTAGGTGCTGAGATAGCCTGTGGCATCAATGAAAACCTCGTCCACCGAGTAGGCGAAAATATCTTCGGGAGCAACATATTTCAGATAAATGCCGTAGATCTGAGCGCTAACTTTCATATAGTGCGCCATCTGCGGAGTTGCTACCACATAGTCAACGGCGAGGGACGGATTTGATACAAGCTCCGAGTAAATGAAGCTCTTGTCAGTAAGCTGTCTGTGGGGAGCTTTCCGCTGTCGCTGCTCATTGACCTCTTTGACACGCTGAACCACCTCAAACAGCCTTGCTCTGCCCGATATGCCATAGCTTTTGAGTGACGGCGAAACGGCAAGGCATATTGTTTTTTCAGTGCGGCTCTTATCTGCTACCACAAGATTTGTGTTCAGCGGATCAAGCCCAAGCTCTACGCACTCGCATGATGCATAGAAGGATTTGAGGTCTATCGCTACATATACCTTGTTCATGTTTCGCCGCCCTTTCATATCATTAAAGTTTGCATATCATGATGTACTCCTCATCATTTTCATCAACAATTACAAAACCTGTTTTTCTGTACATTTTCACAGCGTAATTCGCTTTCTGAACAGCAAGTGAAGCTTGTTTGTATCCCTCTTGTTTCAGCTTTTCCAACATTGTTTTCATTAAAGCTGTACCGATACCGTTATTTCTGTACTCCTTATAAAGGGAGATAGCAAATGAGGGAGTATCATCATCAATATGTCCGTAATCATTCATAATACGCACCCACACAGCACCGACGATTTTTCCTTCCGACTCAGCAGCGAAGGCAAAATCGCCTTTCTTTTTGCCAAAATCAGCTACATATACCTGCAGCTCCGGCTGATAGATTATTTCCTTTGGCGGTGCCTCTATTCCCTTCGGTATAAATATCGCTTCATACAAAAAGTCATTTAATACATCGTATTCGTTCTCTGCGAGTTCTCTTATGTTATATATCATATTTCCTCCAAAACACATTAATTATTTAAGGCAACACCGTACATAACACGCTTTTCAGCTTTGTACACAGTGTTGCCTTAATGCTTCATAAAATCGATGCTGTGATATGCCTGCACATTATTTCAGGAATCCGTTGATTATCTGTTCTTCGGCTTCCGCTTCTGTAAGACCTAATGTCATGAGCTTGATAAGCTGATCTCCTGCAATTTTTCCTATCGCAGCTTCATGAACAAGTGCTGCGTCGATATTATTAGCTTCAAGTGACGGTACAGCAAGTATCCTTCCATTATCCATAATGATCGAATCACACTCGGTATGTCCGCTGCATGGGGCATTGCCATTTATGCAGAGATCAAGCTTCTGATAGCTGTTATCCCTGGCAACGCTTCGTGATACAACATCGGCACTTGAACCTTCTTCGTTAAGATCAACCTTGTATACACTCGAAGCCTGCTGTTCGCCGTGAGTCATAAGTCTCTCATGAACGATGAGCTTAGCATCTTTTTTCAGCTCGGCTTTTGTAGTACGATGAGTGGAGTCTACTCCCTTTATCTGCACCATTTCAAGTTCAGCTGTGCTGCCCTCGTCAAGATAAAGCTCTGTTACAGGATCAAGGATCCTTTTTCCGCTTCCGTCACCTGAACCGTAATGCTTCTCAACATAGCGTATCTTTGAGTTCTTGCCCACGAAAAATCTGTGTATTCCGTCGTGCTCTGAATCCTGTGTACCGCAGTTGTCGATACCGCAGCCTGCAACAATGAGTACATCGCAGTCATCACCGATGAAGAAATCATTATATACGGTTTCTTTGATGCCGCTTGCACTTAGTACAACGGGGATATGAACGCTTTCGTTTTTAGTTCCTGATTTTATGCGTATATCTATACCACTCTTGTCCGTTTTGGATTCTATCTCAATACTATTTGTTGAACGCCTGTCCACTGATTCGCCGTTTGCACGGAAATTATATGCTCCTTCGGGAATATCGTGGAGATCTGCTACTTCTTCAAGAAGGCGCTTCTGTACTGCATCCATTTCTTTCATATATTTCCCTCCTTATGACAGCCTTTCGCAGGCGTTGAGAGCGTAGTCCTTGCCTATTATTTCGGGGAGTATCTCATCCTTGCTGCCCTGTTTGAGCACTTTTCCGTCACCGAGAACGATTATCTCATCGGCAATATTAAGTATACGCTCCTGATGTGATATGACTATAATGGTTCTGTTTTTGGTGCTGTTTCTCATCTTCTCGAATATTCTTATAAGATTATTGAAGCTCCACAGATCGATACCTGCTTCGGGCTCATCGAAAAGCGCAAGCTTAACGTCACGGGCGAGTACAGTGGCTATCTCGATCCTTTTCAGCTCACCGCCTGAAAGTGAAGAGTTGACCTCTCGGCTGATGTAGTCCTTTGCACAGAGGCCCACCTCGGAAAGGTACTGACAAGCTTCCGAAACGCTCAGTTCCTTGTTTGAAGCTATCCTGAGAAGGTCATGGACTGTAAGTCCTTTGAAGCGTACAGGCTGCTGGAATGCAAAGCCTATACCCATTTTTGCTCTTTCTGTTATGCTTTTTTCGGTGATATCCTCACCGTCAAAAATTATCCTTCCATCGGTATTTTTGACTATACCTGCAATTATCTTGGCAAGAGTTGATTTTCCTCCGCCGTTAGGGCCTGTAATGACAACGAATCTGTTATCATTTACAGAAAGGCTAAGGTCACGAATTATCTCGTTTTTACCGTCGCCCGAATCCACATTGAATGAAATATTATTCAGTTCAAGCATATTTTCAGCTCCTTATAGAGTGTTATTTCCTTTTATCTGCGGAAAAAAGATGTTGTTCTGATCTCCGCACATTAATATTTATTATAACACAGCAAGATGCAAATTACAAGGTGAATTAGTATATGATAACAATTTATTGACATTCTTTGTTATTTGTTATATAATATACGTAAATAACAAATCGGAGGGCATAAGACATGAAGAACAATAATCCGCTTAAAATTATCCTATTATGGATATTGCTTGGTTCTGTAATTGGCTCGCTAATAGGCGTTTTGGGACTGTCTGGAATAATACCGGGAGATATAATGATGAATATAGCAAGCATTACAATTAAGATAGGTATAGGTTTGATTGTGCTTATTATTGATATCCTGTGCGTTTTAGGATTGTTCCAGCCTTTTTTAAGAAAACATATAAATATTCACGGTGAAACAACAGATGGTGTAATAGAATATGTCAAAGAAATCCCACGTCCTGACCAGCTTGGTATTGATGAATGGATAAGGAAAGTTAGATTTTCCTGTACAATACGCTATATTGGAAATGAAAAAGAGTATTTAAAGGAATTCCCGCCAACACATTTGACCAGCAAACAAGAACTATATCCGCTTACAATTAAAGAAGGACAGAAGATAGCTATCAAATACCTAAAACATATGCCTGCTATTTCATTGATCTGCGTCGATAAATTGCAGAAAGGCAGACAAAATGAAACTACGAATGACAGAAAATATCTTATTATGATCCCTGCTTTGATCACCGCATTTTATGTAACTGCGATAATTATGATATGAAACGCCTTACAGACAAAAGCACAAAATGTCAGGACTTTTCAGCTGCTGTCTGCTATAATAAAGTCATACCGAAAGGAGAATGATCATGAACTGGGCTGAAGGAATACAGAACGCTATCAACTACATCGAGGATAATATCACAGAAGAACTGGATAATAAATCTATAGCTTCAAAGGCTTGCTGTTCTTCATTTTATTTTCAGAAGATATTCGGTCTTCTCTGCGATATGACTCTCGGTGAGTATATCAGGAACAGACGTCTTGCACTTGCAGGAAGCGAACTTATATCGACGGATATCAAGATCATCGACCTTGCAATGAAGTATGGCTACAGCTCACCCGAAAGCTTTACCCGTGCTTTTACGCTGTTTCACGGTGTAAGTCCTTCGGAGGCAAGGAAAAACGCTTCATCACTCAGATCATTTTCACGCCTTACGGTAGAATTATCTTTGAAAGGCGGAAAAACCATGAACTACAGAATTATCGAGAAACCTGCATTCACTGTCATTGAAAAAGCCGAGGTACACAAGCTTGATGAGAACGATATGATATCAAGCACTGTTCCCGATGTTTGGGCAAAAGCCGGAGCTGACGGCACTATCGATCGGCTTGTCGGTATGGCTTCGGAAAGAGAGTTCGTTTACGGTATTTGCTACGGAAACGGCAATGAGAATTATGATGAAGATACCTTTGAATACTCCATAGCTGCCATATGCGCTGAGGATATGACCGCACCCGAGGGATTCCGTATCAGCCGTATCCCTGCAAGAACGTGGCTTGCTGTTGAGTGTCAGGGCACTTGCCCCGAAACTGTACAGCAGCAGTGGAGGGAGATGTGTGCTTCATTTTTCCCAAGTTCGGGATATACTCCTACCTATGAAATGGACATTGAAGTTTATCCATCAGGAGATCCATCCTCTCCCGATTACAAATTTGAGATATGGGTACCTGTTGTAAAGAACTAATCATGCCTGCCAAGCTGCCAGAATGCCACAGCGCTTGCAGCTGCAACATTCAGCGAATCTACGCCGTGTGACATGGGAATCTTTATGGTGTAGTCGCACGAGTCTATAGTCTCATCTTTCAGACCTTCGCCTTCTGTTCCAAGCAAGACCGCAAGTCGGTCTGCGGACGCAAGACGGGGGTCATTTATTTTTATGGTGTCTTTGCGAAGCGCCATTGCAGCCGTTAAAAAGCCTGCGTTTTTCAGTTCAGATATGTAATCGGGAGAACCGTTTTCCAGATATGTCCAAGGAAGCTGAAAAATCGTTCCCATGCTGACACGTACTGAACGTCTGTACAACGGGTCACTGCATGACGGCGTGAGAAGAACAGCATCAAATCCAAGTGCCGCTGCGCTGCGGAAGACAGCTCCTATATTGGTCTGATTCATCACATCTTCAAGGACTGCCACTCTTTCAGAGTTTGCAAGTATATCCTCGGCTTTTGGCAAACTTTTTCGCTTCATCGCACACAGCACTCCCTGTGTCAGCTTGTATCCGGTGAGAGCAGTCAGCTGTTGGGATGATGCAGTGTACACGGGGATATCTCCGCATTTTTCAATAATATCTTTAGCCTGTCCGTCTATGTATTTTCGATCGGTCAGCAGTGAAACAGGCTCATATCCTGATCCAAGTGCGGTACGTATCACCTTTGGACTTTCTGCAATAAATATGGGTACATCAGAGTTTTTAAGCTCCAGCTCGGCTGTATCGGTGTACGGTTTTAACTCAGGGAGCGTTAGATCCTCTATTTCAATTATATAAGGCATTTTCCCATCCTTTCGTTCATATGATGAGAGGCCGTGATTATTATTGCAATAAGCCTCCTATGGTTTCTATTATACCACAGGAGGCCTTTTTTGTCATCATGTTTTAATGCTTTTGCGTATTACAAGTCTTTCTGATACGGTGTTTCTCTGCCGTGGCAAGCAGAAAAGCTCAACAGCGGCTTTGACAGCAATAATCATGTTACACTTTCTATTTTTACTTTAAGCTTCTTGATTATCTTCTTTTCCAGTCTTGAGATATAAGATTGAGATATGCCTATTGAATCAGCAACTTCTTTCTGTGTTTTTTCCTTACCGTCAATTAGTCCGAATCTCATTTCCATTATCTCTCTTTCACGGTCACACAATTCAGAAACTGCGCTGCGGAGTATCTCCCTTTCAGCTTCAGTTTCGATGCCTTTATTTACGATATCTTCATCTGTGCCAAGAACATCAGACAGCAGAAGTTCATTTCCGTCGTAATCGATGTTCAGCGGTTCATCTATTGAAAGCTCATTCCGATACTGTGAGGATTTACGCAGAAACATCAGTATCTCGTTTTCTATGCACCTTGAAGCGTATGTGGCAAGCTTGATATTCTTAGTGGGGCAGAATGTGTTTACAGCCTTGATAAGTCCAATCGTCCCGATGGAAACAAGGTCTTCGATACCTACACCCGATGATTCAAACTTTTTTGCTATGTATACTACCAGTCTCAGATTATGCTCTATGAGATGTTTTCTTGCGTATGGGTCATGCTGCATCAGCCTGGCAAATGTTTCTTCTTCCTCCTGACGTGAAAGCGGAGGCGGAAGCGTATCCGAACCATTCACATAATACACTTTGCCAGCAATAAGCCTGCGTATAAGCGATCTGAGTTTCATTATCATGTTCATTGAGATCTCCTCTTTTCCAAGGCATTTGCCTTAATTTATCAGTAATTTAGGGTTAAAAACAGCATCTCCTGATGTGTTTCCGAAGCCAACGAGGGCATCTACCTTTTTTCTTGTTTTATCCGTTTTGTTTACGATAAGTATTTCGTCAGGCCTAAAGATCGGTATAAGTCCGTTTTCAGAAACTGTACTGCACGGAAGAACTCTGTAGCCTTTAGGAAGGCTGTTATATGAAAAACTCTGCCCCGTAATAGTTGTGTATAACTCAGAATCGCAGATTATAACAGGACAGCCTGTAAAAAAGTCTGTAAGAACATTTCCCGTATCAGCCAGACCTCTGACGGTTACAAGTTTTTTTCCGCACCTTATGATTATCATATAATCGCCAATGGTATCCCTGTCAAAGATCATCCTGAAAAAATGTACAGCAAGATACATCAGCGCCGTTGAAGTAATAAGTATCAAAAGGGAAAAATCAATATAGAAATAGGTATTGTTAAAGTGAACAAAATCAGGCTCAAACCATGTGTAGATACCGTATACAGCGCCTGCAAGAACAAAATTTGCTGTAAAGAACGAAGCGGTATTTATGACCGTTCTTCTTATATTTTCAATGCCGAACGCAGCAGCTACTACTGTTACAGCTGCAATAAGCTTAACAGCAATATTTACGTAAGAAGGCAATTCGGGCAGAAATATCGTCAGCGAAAATAAGCTCCCGTAAAGAGATGCAGCGGCGCATCTTATATTTTTCAAAGGAGAATGAGTTATCTTTGCAGTTGTTCTCAGGAGGAAAAAATTCACATATATATTCAGAATAATAAGTACATCTGCGTAGATAGTTATCATGCTGCACCTCCGTACGGTATTGCCTATATCCATTATAGTGCAGTTCGTCCGTGAAATATGTCACATCTTGTCTTGCATAAAAAAATCGCAGAGCAAATATTTCATGCCCTGCGGTCTTTGGTTTTATCTGAATAATGGGAGAAGGCATATGCCGAATATCATAACGGCTGCCACTATAAGTACAACTACTCTCATCCATGTTTTCTTTTCGGGATGCTTCATTAAATATCACCTCAATGCTTGTTTTTTACACGTTTCTTGCGGTTAGGTATATAATCAGAATAGATATCCTTCTTTTTCTTGCCGCCGTAAGCACGTTTTTTTCTGTCAAATGAAGGCTTGTTATCGGGACGTCTGCGTCCTGTGAAACCTGCATGGCTCTTGCCTTTATAGAGTTTGACTTCGACCTGGTGACCGTTTATCTTCATGGGATTGGTGCTGTCGATGATGTATTCA
>JAFOMV010000228.1 GCA_017418765.1 Ruminococcus sp.
CCGAGTACTCTAGCCAACTGAGCTATGCCGCCATTTAATGTCGGGGACCAGCCCTGCGACTTTATAAATTATACTACAGAAGACTAAAAAAGTCAATAGCAAAACGAGAAAAAAATAAAAATTGTCATATTTCACATAGTTGCTATGTGGAATTTGCTTATGTTAGTTGCATTTGCTGATGAACGCTGTAATGTATTGGCAGCCTTTTAGTACGGCGATGATACAGAATTTTTATGCCATAGTATTTTTGGTACAAAGTCAGAAGTACTATGGCTTTTAATTGACAGTGTGGCGATGTCGTGATATAATTGTTACTAATATAAATCGAAATTTAGAGGTGAAACATATGCAGATCAGATCATTCAGACTGGAAGACGCTGAAGAAACGGCACAGGTAATTGCCAAAACATTGCGTGTAAGCAACAGTAAGGATTATACCGAAGAATATATAGAGTTTAACATAAACTCTCACTCGGCTGACGAGCTGATAAAGGCTTCAAACGAACGACATATGTATGTAGTCTGTGAAGGAGACCGTATCATTGGAACTGGTGGAATTGCAGGATACTGGGGCAGTCTCACGGAAAGCATTCTACTGACAATATTTGTTCTGCCCGAGTATCAGAAGAAAGGTGTTGGAAGAAAAATAATCGAGACGCTTGAAAAAGATGAATACTTTTTAAGAGCGAAGCGTATTGAGATACCTGCTTCACTTACAGCGGTGGATTTTTACCGCAAAATGGGATATGATTATAAAAATGGAAATACTGAACCTGAAGATGGATTGATGTATCGTTTGGAAAAATTCAGATAAATTCTAATTTATCTTATCAGCCATACAAAATACAATGCCCCGAAGCATTTCAAAGTGCTTCGGGGCAAAACTTTTATATGAGTATTAGGGCTGCGGTGCCCACTTACAAAATATGTGTGCCCGAGCGAATGTGTCATTCACGTATAACAGTCCCGATGTAGGGACTGCCTTTGGCAGTCCTCATTGATTATAAATAGCGCCAACGAGTGAAACGTGATTGCAGTCAAGATGGCGACAGCTTGCGTGTATGGTGATTTCGGGCGGAGGATATCCGCCCCTGCGTTTACTCCCTATCCTTCGGCGCAAACACCACCGATGAGAAAAGCCCGAAAAGCAGGGCGGCTGTCACTCCTCCTGCGGCGGCGGAAAGGCCTCCTGTGAATATGCCCAACATTCCGTCACGGGAGATAGCCTTGCGTATCCCCTCGGCAAGAAGATGGCCGAAACCTGTCAGCGGCACAGTCGCCCCTGCACCTGCAAATTCCACAAGGGGCTTGTATATCCCCAGAGCCGAGAGAAGAACTCCCGTGACCACGAAGCCTGTGAGTATCCTTGCAGGGGTAAGCTTTGTGTAGTCGATGAGTACCTGTCCGACGGCGCATATTGCTCCTCCGACGAGGAAGGCTTTGATAATATCTGTCAGCATTTCTGCTCCTTTCTGAGATGAACGAGGTGGGCGATGGACGGGATGGACTCTCCCTGCTGGAGTGACATTGGCGACATCAGCGCTCCTGTAGCGGCAAAGAGAATATTGCTTATCTCGCCCCTTTCCATCATGGGGAGGAAGTGTCCGCAGAGCACACTTGCACTGCATCCGCATCCCGAGCCGCCGCAGTGAGTGTCCTGTGTTTCGTTGTCGAATATCATCTTTCCGCAGTCACGGTGCTGTTCGTGGATATCGATATTCTGCTCTGTGAGAATCTCCTTGACCAGCTTGCTTCCTACAATGCCCAGATCGCCCGTGACGATGAGGTCATAGTCTTCGGGAGCTGTACCCGTTGCGGTGAGATAGCGCTGAATCGTTCCGGCGGCGGCAGGCGCCATAGCACTTCCCATGTTTGTGATATCGGTTATGCCCATGTCGGTTATCTTGCCGACACAGCCTCCGACTATCTGCACTTCGCCCTTGTCCGAGAGTATGACTGCTCCCGAAGCGGTACAGGTCCACTGAGATGTGGGAGTTCGCTGTCCGCCGTAGGAAAGGGGAGTACGGAACTGCCTTTCCGCTGTGGAGAAGTGGGAGGACGTAACGGCGGCAGAACGTTTCACGGCTCCGCTGTCGTTGAGCAGAGCGGCAGTGAGCATACCCTCGGCAAAGGTAGAGCAAGCGCCGTAAATGCCGAGGAAAGGTATCTCCAGTTCACGGAGACCGTAAGTCGAGCCGATGCACTGGTTTATAAGGTCACCTGAGAGTATAACGTCGATATCCTCTTTCATCAGGTCTGCCTTGCGGACGGCGATGCTGACGGCTTCAAGCTGGAACTGACTTTCCGCCTGTTCCCATGTCTGCCTGCCGAA
>JAFOMV010000229.1 GCA_017418765.1 Ruminococcus sp.
ATATCCGCATATGTTCTGCCGTCCGACTCCTTGATAAGTGCAGCAAGTCTGTCCGAAGCCGCAAGAAGTTCCGTATACGCAGGGCTGAAGCTGGCGGTATTCCTGTTCTTTTTAGGTACAAGCACCGGCTCTGCATCAACGGTAACAACACCTTCACCGATGTCAAATTCAGCACCGCTGTACGGCACATACACATCCGCACCAAGTTCCTCACGAAGTCTTTGCCCGAATGATTCGGCAGAACTTGCTTCTCCATGATTTATAAAGAACTTCTTGACGCCTTTTATCGCCTTTGCCCAGCTGAGAAGTCCGTTAACGTCTGCATGGCCGCTTATTCCGGGAAGCTGTGTGATATGAGCGGCAACTCTTACAGTCTCACCGAAAAGCTTTACTCTCTTTGCTCCCTCGATAAGTGAACGTCCGAGAGTATTGCCTGCCTGATAGCCGACAAAAAGGATAGTATTAGCTTTCACCCAAAGATTGTGCTTCAGATGGTGCTTGATACGTCCCGCTTCACACATACCGCTTGCCGAGATTATTACCTTCGGGCGGCTGTCGCTGTTGATAGCACGGGAATCATCGCTTGAAACGGTCCTGATAAGGTCATCGAAAAACAACGGATTTATGCCCTGACGCACGAAGCTGAGCGCTTCCTCGTCATAACAGCTTTCACGGTTGCTGATGAATATGTCGGTAGCTTCATTAGCAAGGGGACTGTCCACATAAACGGGGAATCCATCATGATTTTTTACCAGTCCGTCCACCTTTATTTTACGCAGGAAGTAGAGCATTTCCTGAGTTCTGCCAACTGCAAATGACGGGATGATAACGCTTCCGCCCCTGTCGAATGTCTCCTGAAGCACCTGAGCAAGCGCCTTTACATAATCAGTAGGACGGTCATGAACACGGTTTCCGTAGGTGGATTCCATAACTACATAGTCAGCCTCATCGATGTATTGAGGGTCACGGATAAGAGGCTGATCGGTATTGCCGATATCACCTGAGAATACGATCTTTTTTGTAACTCCGTCCTCTGTGAGAGTGAGGATAATGCTTGACGAGCCGAGGAGATGGCCTGCATCACGGAAGTAAACGTTTATGCCCTCGCAGATATCCACTGAAGTCTCGTATCTGTGCGGCACGAAAAGCTCGATAGCACCGAGAGCATCGTCCATGGTATACAGCGGCTCATAGGGCTGTTCACCCCGTCGTTCAGCCTTTCTGCTGCGCCATTCTGCTTCAAATTCCTGTATATGAGCACTGTCACGAAGCATGACGCTGCAAAGATTAGCGGTAGCGTCCGTAGCGTGTATCTCACCTTTGAAGCCACCTGCATAGAGAAACGGCAGAAGTCCCGAATGGTCTATGTGGGCGTGTGTCAGCAGGACAAAATCTATATTTCCCGGAGCAGTCGGTATCTGGACATTCTCATATACGTCCTCGCCTTGTTCCATTCCGAAATCAACAAGAAATTTTTTGCCGCAAGCTTCAATATATGTGCAGCTGCCTGTAACCTCATGAGCAGCTCCTATAAAAGTCATTTTCATAATATACACCTCTCTTTTGCAGCAGCGGTATCTGCTTATAGTATAATTATAACACATTACAACATAAATGTCTATGTCTATTTGGTAAATTTTTAGAGAGGTCTATTGTTTATATTACACTGTTGCGGCAGTCAGCTTTTTGTTGAAAAATAACATTCTACAGTATCGATATTATGAGTGTACGGCTAATGGTTGGTGACTGTGAAGCGCCTCTACAATTCCTTGCTTTAATTTTTCTTATGTAGGTGTGAGTTTCACACGCCAGCAAATTCATTTTTATTTCAGCTTGTTCAGACTATGAGGGCACACGCTGTTCGCTCTTGCAGAATAGAAGCATATACTAAAAGAACGGTCAATGGCCGTCCCTGCAATTATTCTTGAACACCAATTAAACGAGAAGTGCCGACCGAGCTGCCGACAGATTGAAAAAGGATCCAAACTATAAAGCCGGATCCTTTTTCAAATATGTTAGAAATGTATAGCAATTGCAATGTCTGCCGTATCAGATACCGCAGTCCTCATAGTCCTTCCATCTCTCAATATAGAGCTTATTGCTCCAGTTCTTGAAAAGGATGTAGGTAACAGAAGCGATAGCGAGGAATATAGCTCCCATTACAGGAAGTGAATCTTTTATCATTTTTCGTTCTGAATAGTTTTCTTTGCGGCTCATAATAAAACTCCCTTGCTCAGATCATTCTGCCGATTTTTCTCCGTTCATCTCAGCCATAAGTCTTGCAAACTCTGCATCCACCTTAGCATCATTCTCAAGCTGTGCAAATGAGTCATTGAGCTCATCATCACCGTTGCCTGCGATCTCAGCGAAAGCGTCAGCTTCAGCTTCCTTCATGCTGATCTTCTCCTCCATCCTGTCAAGCTTTTCCTGAGCAGAATTTCCGCCGAATCCGCCTGAAGCCTTAGCAAGGTCCTTCTTGGTATCTGCCATCTGAGCACGTGCAATGAGCATAGCCTGGCGGCTCTTAGCTTCATCAAGCTTAGCCTTGAGGACCTCTACCTGATCGCCTATAGCTTCGGTCTGGTTGGAGATAGATTCATACATATCCTTGTAAGCTGTCACATCTTCGTCCGCTTTTACTTTTTTGGCAAGAGCCTGTTTGGCAAGATCCTCCCTGCCGGCAGCTATAGCCTGTTTAGCCTTAGTCTCCCAGCTGTCGGAAACCTGCTTAGCATCGAGATATCTCTTTTCAGCCATGCGCTCGCTTGCCTTAGCCTTACCGTAATTCTGAGTAGCCTTATTGAGCTCAGCCTGCATATCAACGATCACTTGCTTGACCATTTTCTCAGGATCCTCTGCCCTGTCTATAAGATCATTTATATTTGCTTTGAGCAGATCGCTCAGTCTGCTGAATACGCTCATTTTTATCCTCCTATATCATGAATACTTATTAATATGACCGAAATTGAATTACGATAATATTATAGATGATTTTTTCATCATTGTCAAGGTGATTTCTGTTTATTTCACACGATTTTCACTGTTGTTATGTATTTATTATGGCGTAAATATAATTATATTTTCATTATACTTGCTGTATACAGTTTATTTTTCGCTCAGATAATCACAAAGCCCCGAAAAGATGGTCATTGCGGTTTTTTCCTGATATTCCTCATCAGCAAGCAGGGCAGCATCATCGGGATTTGAAAGGAAGCCGCATTCTGCCATTATCGTAGGATTCTTGCTGTAATAGCACAAAAAAAGTTCCTTGCCGCATTCCTTTATCTCACGGTCATTATCAGGCTGCAAAAGAGATGCAAAACGGCTCTGCACCGCCCTTGCAAGCTTTTCGCTGCCCCTTTGTTCATCAGAATAAAACATCTGTGCGCCCTTGTAAACAGGATCGGTGAACTGATTCTGATGGATAGATATACAAACTGCATTATCCTCACTGTTGAATATTTCCAGTCTGTTATCCATATCTGAGCTTTTCTGTGCCGCTATCCCCTCTACACCTTTATCATGGATAGAGATGTCACTATCCCTTGTGACCTTTACATCAAATCCGCTTACTAATAATATGTCCCTCAGTCTCTGCATTATACTAAGGTTTATCCCTTTTTCGGGTATCCCATCAGCAGAAGTGCATCCCCCGTCTATTCCGCCGTGTCCTGCATCAAGAATGATAACGGGACTATCAGCAGACATATCAGATAATGATACAGGCAAGGTACCGCCTGTCGACCATTCTCCTGTTTTAGCAGATGCATATATCACCAGAGCAGCACATCCTGTAAGAGCTGCGCCGCTGATGATCTTTTGTATTACCCTGTTCATCGTTTTCCTCCTTACATTCAGATAGCCGAGTACCTAACAGCACCCTTATAGGAGTATATGATGATGTATTTTTTATTATTCGGATAAAACCCGATGAAGAAGCTGAACGTCACTCATTTATATAAATACAGCCGCACAGATGCGGTTATCATTCATGCATCTGTGCGGCATAGCTGTTATTCATCAAGCAAAGCTCTTACAGTGACACGGCTCTGACCATTAAGCGTACAGGTAAACAGGGTGATATCCCATTGATCTTCCTGCCCGCTGAACATAGCGTCTATATCATAGCCGTCGACATATTCGGTGTGATCCACCTCATACCGATACGTAAGTCCCGATGTATCTGTAAAAAATATCTCATCACCCGGATCAAGCTCACCTATTCTTCCGAAGTGACTGTTGTAGTTATGAGCAGCGATTATCATGTCCCGTCCTGCCGCACTTCCGCTGTATCGGCAAGGAGCGTTTTTCAGCGCAGCATAGCTCCAGCCATCTGTAACAGGCAATTCAAGCCCAAGAGACGGGAAGAATACATATCCGCAGTAATACTCATCGTCCAGCTCTATCGAAGGCGGATCCTGCGGCTCATCAGCTTCCTTATAAGGTGCAAAAAGATCATCCGCAGGGTTTATAAACGGCTCATCATCTTTTTCAGAAGAAATGATATCCGTTTTGTTTTCTCTGAGTCTCGGTTCAGGTATCAGGTCTTTCAGTTCTGTCAGTACTTCCTGAGAGTTTTCATATGCCTGTCTGCTTTCCAGCATATTATACAGGCAAAGGAACAATGCTGACATTATCAGCATTGTTCCTGTTATCATCAATATTTTTTTTATCTTATTCTTCTTCATCATCATCTTTCTTAGGTTTTATCATCATTCCTGTGAAAAGCATAAGTGTTCCGCCTATTCCAAGCGGTGCTACAGGCCACCACAGCTGCCCTGTCTGAGGAAGCTTGCTTCGTCCGCCGCCTGTATAATTAGAGCCTGAAGGGTTAGCCGTTGTCTGAATATAAGTAGTCATTACCGAAGAACCCACTGTTGCATGTCCTATAGTGCTCTGTGCTTCTGTTTTTGTAACGGTTACTTCTCCTCCGCCTGTTGCAGTTCTGACATCTGTAGCTGTAGTAGTAACTGTAGATGTTGCAGTCGATGTTGTTCGTGTGACTGTTCCCCAGTCAGTGTAATATTTATGACGGTTACGGATAAGATACTGGGTTTCGTTATACTCTATTCTTACCTCATAGTCAACAGGAATATCTCTTTCAACAACTCTCCATTGATGCTCAGAACCGCTGATCACCCATTTGTATTCCCAGTTGTTGGACTCATTCAGTGTAACAGTATCATAGGCTTCTCCGTCTCTGAAAATATCCACTGTTATATAATTCGGGCGAACTTCGGGAGTATCATTATAGTCGAGCCATATCTTTTTAACGGTATATATCTTTGCAGCATCCGAAAGTGTAGCACGTACTATCTTAGGATATGCATCATAGCTGAAATCAGAGCCATCATTGCCTACCTCAAGAAGCAGAGGCGAAGGTATATATGTGTAGATTCCTTTTTTTATGCTATTTCCTACTGCCATATAGAGGCCGTCATCAAGTCCGCTGAAAGCAAGCGTACCGTCAGGGCCGGTGAAACCATCAGCCAGAAACGGTATACTGCCGGCTATACTGTAGCTTTCAAGAGTCTGTGCAGCTGCTCCGACATTCTCAGCAGACAGATCCTTTATGTCCACAGGGTACTTAGCAAAATCACCCGTAAGAACGAATTCGCCTCCCTGACGCTCACCTACACGGTATATCTTCCAGTACATACCATCCAGCACTACATCATTCTTAGTACAATTAAGAGTCATGCTCTTTTCGCCTTCAGCTCCTGCTGTGAGCATAGAAGACAAGCAAAGAACAGATAACGCAAACATAATTGCAAGTATGATAACTGATATCCTGTTTTGTTTTTTCTGCATAGTGATCACTCCTTTGTACTCTGATAATAATTCAGGCTGCTGAAATAATAAGCTTAGTAAAAATGTTTTTTGAGTTCTATACAAATTATACCACTTATAGTTTGATTTGTCAATAGTATCCAACGTTCAGTTTTATTTTTTGTCATATTGTATAATTTCGCAGTATAATTACATTTTGTCATACTTACCCCATGTTATAACTCATTATAACTCTGATACTGCTGTATGTCAATAATTTCAACACAAATTTGTAGACAGCATCAATTACATAAGGTATATTTTGTAGCTTTTCACAATTATAACGCCCGAA
>JAFOMV010000230.1 GCA_017418765.1 Ruminococcus sp.
GCTGAAACAGTTCGGCTATGAGATAATTGAGCCTGTCAAGGGAATGCTTGCAAACCGTGATATCGGCGACGGAAAGCTTCCCGATGAGGAGACTCTCCTTGAATATATTATTCGTGAGACAGCCTTTGAAAAGGATATGGCGGGAAAGAAACTGCTTGTCACAGCAGGTGCTACCCGTGAAAGCATCGATCCTGTCCGCTTCATCACCAATCATTCAAGCGGAAAAATGGGCTATGCTATTGCAAGAGCAGCAATGCTGAGAGGTGCGGATGTTACAGTAGTTGCGGCGCACACAGATGTTGAGCCGCCCATGTTCGTGAATGTTGTACCTGTTCAGTCGGCGGAGGATATGTTCAACGCAGTTACTGAGCGCTCTGATGATATGGATATCATCATAAAAGCCGCAGCTGTAGCGGATTATACTCCCGTTACCACAGCAGACAGCAAGATAAAGAAGTCTGACGGCGACATGAAGATAGAGCTGAAACGTACAAAGGATATCCTCAAGCATCTCGGACACAACCGCCGTGAGGGACAGTTTATCTGCGGTTTCTCTATGGAGACCGACAATGTCATCGAAAATTCAAGGAAAAAGCTGGCTTCAAAGAACGTGGACATGATATGTGCAAATTCTCTCCGCACAGCAGGCGCAGGCTTCGGAACTGACACAAATGTTATCACTATGATAACTGCTGACGGTGATGAGGAAATGGAGATAATGTCAAAGTTTGATGCTGCAAATGTGATACTCAGCAAGATACTTCAGCTATCAAAATAAAGCTATTGATATATTTAGGGACTCCCTGAACGTTCGGGGAGTCTTTTTTATTGAAATTTCCGAAAAAAGGCGATAGGGTGAAAATAATTCGTGATATTCCTTTTCATTTGGTTTCACGTATGATATAATTAATTTGTGTTTCCAAAAGGTAATTATGTCTGATTGCTTTCAGGTCACACGTATATATTTATGCTGCAATACCATAAGGTATTGATTTTATGGGATCGGCGATCCCCATTCAAATAAATTTATAGATGAGGAGTTAGTATGAGATCAAAAAGAATAGCAGCTTCTGTTATGGCGGCGGCTTTATGTCTTGGCACGGCTTTGCCATATTCCGCAGCCGCAGAAGTGAATATCAGACCTGCTGCTGATCAGCAGACAAACAAAAGAGATACAGCAAATGAGGCATATTCCGTAGGCGATGTTGATGGAAACGGTACTATTACAGGCGTAGACGCTTCAAAGGTATTGTCTGATTATGCAGTCACTTCCGTAGGAGGAAAATCAGAACTCAGCGACAGAGCAAAAAAAGCGGCTGATGTTGACCGAAACGGTGTCATTAACGGCGTAGACGCTTCAAAGATACTCGGTTACTATGCATTCTGCTCAGCAGGAGGAGAGCTTACATTTCCTGAGTTCCTATTGCCGGACAATGGAAAAATAGCTGCTTCCACTCCGGCGGTTTCTTCTACCGCCGCTGCTGCTTCAACTACCTCGACAACGACAGCTTCTGTTACCACTCCCTCAAACAAGGTAAACAATATAAAGCTTTCAAAGACGTCTATGCAGCTTACTGTCGGACAGGGCGATATCTCCATCGTTACTATGGAGCCTGCTTCGGCTGTTAATAAAGCTGAAAAATGGGAAAGTTCCGATACGAGCGTAGCAACTGTTGACAACGAGGGATATGTTATCGCACGAAAAGCCGGAACTTGTACAATAACTGTGACAAGCGTGGATAATCCTGCTGTAAAGGCAGACATCAAGGTAACAGTCGGAGCAGTAAATGACGGAAAGACCGTACAGGAGATAAAGCTTTCCAAGTACACCATGAACCTTGCAGTAGGTCAGAAGGATATCTCATGGGTAACAATGCTGCCGGCAACAGCAACCAACGTAGACGAGATATGGACAACCTCAAATGACAAGGTAGCCAAGGTAGATGCGTGGGGCAACGTAACAGCAGTAGGCGCAGGCACTTGCACTATAACAGTAACAAGCAAGCAGAATCAGTCAGTTAAGGCAGACATCAAGGTAACAGTTGGTGCAGTAAATGACGGAAAGACCGTACAGGAGATAAAGCTTTCCAAGTACACCATGAACCTTGCAGTAGGTCAGAAGGATATCTCATGGGTAACAATGCTGCCGGCAACAGC
>JAFOMV010000231.1 GCA_017418765.1 Ruminococcus sp.
TAAGCTTTTCTATAAGTGCCTGCTTGTCGGCGGCGGACATCTTCTTCTTTGCTGTGGACTTCTCCACCTTTGCCTTTGAGGTTATCTCCAGTACGTCACGGACGTCCTTGATGATGGTTTTCGGCACGATCCCGTGTTCCTCGTTGTATGCCATCTGCAAGCCTCTGCGTCGCTCGGTCTCGGTGATGGCTCTTTCCATTGAGCCCGTAACGCTGTCGGCATACATTATGACCTGACCTTTCGCATTACGTGCGGCACGGCCTATGGTCTGTATCAGGGAGGTCTCACTTCTCAGGAAGCCCTCCTTGTCAGCGTCAAGAATGGCAATGAGGCTGACTTCCGGGATATCCAGACCTTCACGGAGGAGGTTGATTCCCACAAGAACGTCGAATACGCCGTTTCGCAGGTCCTTGATTATCTCCATACGCTCGATGGTGTCTATGTCATGGTGGAGGTAGCGCACCTTTACTCCCAGATTCTCATAGTAGGCAGTGAGGTCCTCCGCCATTTTCTTTGTAAGAGTTGTTACCAGCACACGCTCATTCCTTGCGGCTCTTTCGTTTATCTCGGAGAGGAGGTCGTCTACCTGCCCTGTTGTGGGCTTGACGATTATCTCAGGGTCAACAAGTCCCGTAGGACGTATTACCTGTTCAACGATGGTATCGGTCTTTTCACGCTCAATCTGTCCCGGAGTAGCGCTGACATAGATAGCCTGATGGATGTGGTCGTTGAATTCATCGAAATTCAGCGGACGGTTGTCCATAGCGCTGAGCAGACGGAAGCCGTAGTCCACAAGGGTAGTTTTTCTCGCACGGTCACCTGCATACATTGCACGTACCTGCGGCAGAGTTACATGGCTCTCGTCAACGATAAGCAGAAAATCATCGGGGAAATGGTCCATAAGGGTCTGGGGAGTGCTTCCCGCAGGTCTGCCTGCAAGGACACGGGAGTAATTCTCAACGCCTGAGCAGTAGCCCACTTCACGGAGCATTTCCATGTCGTAGTGGGTACGCTGTTCGATACGCTGTGCCTCGATGAGTTTGTTATTCTGCTGGAAATAGTCTATTCTTTCCGCAAGCTCACGGTCTATCTCGGTGAGGGCGGCTTCAAGCTTATCGTCGCCGACAACGTAATGTGAAGCAGGGAATATAGCCGCATGGGACACAACAGCCTTGACTTCGCCTGTTACCACGTTTATCTCGGAGATACGGTCTATCTCGTCACCGAAATATTCCACACGGACAGCGGTATCGCTTGACATGGCAGGGAATATCTCCACCACATCACCGTGAACACGGAAACGGTTTCTCTCGAATGCGATATCGTTTCTCTCGTAGCGTATCTTCACAAGTTCATCAATAAGCTGGTCACGGGGCTTTTCTGCGCCCTGACGGATGGAAACACACATTGAGCGGTATTCTTCGGGGCTTCCGAGGGAGTAGATGCACGATACCGATGCAACTATTATAACGTCCCTGCGCTCGGCAAGGGCGGTAGTAGCCGAATGTCGGAGTTTATCTATCTCGTCATTAATGGACGAGTCTTTCTCGATGTAGCTGTCAGTGCTGGGCACGTATGCCTCAGGCTGATAGTAGTCATAATATGAAACGAAGTACTCAACAGCATTATCAGGGAAAAACTCACGGAATTCCGAGCAGAGCTGTGCGGCGAGTATCTTATTGTGAGCGAGGACGAGGGTAGGCTTGTTGACTCTTGCTATGACATTCGCCATAGTGAAGGTCTTTCCCGAACCTGTAACGCCGAGGAGTATCTGCTCCTTTTTGCCTGATTCAAGTCCCTGTACAAGTTTATCTATAGCCTGCGGCTGGTCCCCCGCAGGAGCGTAGTCTGAATGTAAAACGAATCTATCCATAAAAGCTCCTATATGTTTTTAGTGATAAGTTGTCAGTGCATAGTTATTAGTGTATTATGTTTTGATCACTAATAACTCACGGCTAATCACTATTATACCACATATAATTAATAAAATAAACCCCTTTTGCACAAAATCGAACATATTTTCTTCTTTTAACTGATAAGCTGTCTTTCAGACGAATTTTCAGCCGGTTATACTCCGTTATTTATGGGATATTACAAAAAAACTCCCTGCATACTTTACAATGTGTGTTTTTTGTGATATCATTGTCTTGGTCGGTGCATTACCGACGTATTATCATAAAACGAAAGGAATTGGATATTATGAAAATTACAGCATTAAGAAAGTTTCTTGCAGGCGTTATGGCTGCGTCAATGATGACAGTATCATGTGCTTGCTCAAACAACAACACTGAAAGCTCAAAGGACAGCTCATCATCTTCTGCTGCTGAGGCAACTACAGCTGCTCAGGAAGAAGAAACTGCTGCTGCTGAGGAGTCATCATCAGAGGAGAGCGAAACTCCTGCTGAGGGCGATCAGTCACTTCAGAATATACTTGATAAGGGCGAGCTGGTACTCGGTCTTGATGCAAGCTTCCCTCCTATGGGATTCACTGACGAGAGCAACGAGATCATCGGTTTCGATATCGACGTGGCTCAGGAAGTATGCAACAGAATGGGCGTTGAACTGGTAAAGCAGCCTATCAACTGGGATACAAAGGAAGAAGACCTCAAGGTAGGCAAGATCGACTGTATCTGGAACGGTATGTCTATCAATCCTGCAAGAGCAGAGGCTATGAACCTCTCCGATCCATACATGAAGAACGAGATGATCTTTGTTGTTCCTGCTGACAGCGAAATAAAGTCAATGGACGATCTTGAAGGCAAGACTGTAGGCGTACAGACAGGCTCAACAGCTCAGGAGATACTTGAGGCTTGGGACAAGTTCGACACTATCACAGAGTCACCTCTTGAGGAGAACGTTACAGCACTCAGCCAGATGGAGCTTGGCTTCTCTGACGCTGTATTCCTTGATTCTGTAGTTGCAAACTACTTCATCACATCCAACAACAAGGACTATGTAGTTCTTGACGGCAACCTTGAAGCAGAGGAGTACGCAGTAGGATTCCGCAAGGAAGACCAGGCACTCCGTGACGAGGTCCAGAAGACACTCAGCGAAATGAAGGCTGACGGCTCACTTGGCGAGATATCAACAAAGTGGTTCGGCAGCGATGTGACTACAGTTCAGTAAGTTCAAAGCTAA
>JAFOMV010000232.1 GCA_017418765.1 Ruminococcus sp.
AACATGGTCTCCGACGATTATAGGTGACGGACGGTCATAGAGGGGGTGTTTTGTCTTCATGCCCTCCAGCTCAGCGCCTGTGAAGATATGCTCTGTGGTATACTCAGTGATACCGGCAGTCTCCATAGTGGTCTTTACAAGCTCCTCAGCCATTACGTAGTACTCATCGCCTGCGTGAACGAGGGTATAGTTATACTCAGGACCAAGGCAGATAGCAAGGTTGCCGGGGATGGTCCATGTAGTAGTTGTCCAGATAACGAAGTATACCTTTGAAAGATCAAGACCGAGAGAAGTGAACATACCCTTATCATCGGTAACATTGAACTTTACATAGATGGAGTAGCATGGATCATTTGAATACTCGATCTCAGCCTCAGCGAGAGCAGTATTGCAGGAAGGGCACCAGTAAACAGGCTTCAGACCCTTGTACATATAGCCCTTCTTAGCCATTGCTCCGAATACTTCTACCTGCTTTGCCTCATACTCAGGACGGAGTGTAAGGTAGGGGTAGTTATAATCTCCCAGTGAGCCCAGTCTTTTGAAGCCCTTCATCTGGTTCTCGACCTGTGTCATAGCGTATTCACGGCAGTGCTTTCTAAGCTCTGTCGGAGGTATAGCACCGTCCTTTACGCCGATAGCCTTCATAGCTTTAAGCTCGATAGGAAGTCCGTGAGTGTCCCAGCCCGGAACGTATGGGGCACAGAATCCGCTCATATTCTTGTATTTTACAATGAAATCCTTAAGGCTCTTGTTGAGAGCATGACCAAGGTGGATATCACCGTTAGCATAGGGAGGGCCGTCATGAAGAACATATGAGGGCTTACCCTTATTCTTGTCGATCATCTTGTAATAGAGTCTTTCGCTCTCCCATTTTTCAAGAGTTTCGGGTTCTCTCTTAGGCAGATTACCTCTCATGGGGAAATCTGTTTTCGGTAAATTCAATGTACTATTATAATCCTGTGCCATTTTCACCTGATCCCCTTAAAAAATGCAGGGGATCCTCCTTTCAAGCTATTTATAATTATTCAGTTACAGCAGCCTCTGTATCTTCAGCAGTTTCAGCTGCATCTGTATTCTCAGCTGCTTCTTCAGCAGCAGTTTCCTCAGCTGTAAGTTCTTCACCTGTAACTACAGCAGCGATCTCATCAGCTGTTTCGGCAGCAGCCTCAGTAACATCCTCATCAACAGTTTCAGGCATTGATGAGATGAGTTCAAGATGGCTCTTATACATATCGAAAAGGCTCTTTTTGAAATCAGCTACCTGACGCTGAGCTTCGATGAGTGCTTCCTTTTCTCTTGCGATCTCAGCACGATTCTGTTCCATTTTCAGATCGTGCTGGCGAACAGCTTCGTCTTCGAGAGCAGCAGCCTTTTCCTGAGCCTCAGCCATGATCTGATCAGCCTTTTCCTGAGCATCAGCGATAACGAGGTGTCCCTGCTTCTGAGCACCGAGCAAAGCGTCCTTGAGAGCATCCTCATCACGCATATACTCTCTTACCTTGTCAGCAAGCACCTGTATCTTATTGTTAGCCTCTGCACGCTCACGCTCCATTTCATCGAGCTCTGCTTCGAGCTGTGCAAAGAATTCATCGATCTCCTCCTGCTTATAACCGAAAGCAGCCTTCTCAAATCTTTTATTTCTTACGTCTTTTGAAGTAATCATAGCTATTTCACCTCTATATATATTTCAGCACTTCAACGTGGATACGTCCTTTTCCCGAAACACCTCTGACAGCGGATAGTATGTATCTGCCGCTGCCTCTGACAGATATCACATCGCCCTCATTCAGTTCATGAGAGACAGATGAGGCGGTAAAATGGTTCACATCCACTTTTTCTGAACGGATAAGTCCTGCCGCATTATCACGGCTGACATGGGCAGCCAGACTAACAAGGCAGTCCAGCCTTAGTGAAGCGACCGTACCAATGATTTTCTTATACTCCTGCTTTACCTCCAGCTCAAATGGGCGGTCACTGCTGACTTTCACGCCGACTCTGCCTATCTTTGAAACAGAAGACATCACCAGCTTTGCAGCGACCTCTGTAAAGAATGCCTGTGCTTCACCCTCACCGGCAACTATGTCGCCGATAACTTCACGCTTCAGCTGCATTCCCATGAAAGTGCCCAGGAAGTCTCTGTGTGTAAGCCTGTCCTCTTTACGATAAGTAAATGTAAGACAGGCAAAAGGATATTCTTCCAGTATGCTTTCATCATAATAATCGGGATACACAGCCAGCATCCTGCGTCTTGCATCGGGGAAGCCACCCCAAAGCCTGTACATCAGCTCTCCCGTATTTTTCCTGCACCATGCTTCAGCTTCGGCGCACTGCCTTTCATCAAGAAATGATGAGAAAACGCAGTATCCTTGCCTTCTGCTTTGTTCGGTGAGGTCTGAAAGCCTTGCAGCAAAGAGTTTATCAGATCGGTCGTTCATCAGATGAATACGCCGTTATTTTCCAGCTCGCCTACGAGGTCTTCACCGATGAAGCCAACATTGTAAGGAGTGATTATATAAGTGAGGTTTGCAACAGGCTTGAGGCTGCCGCCGTTAGCATATGCAACACCTACAAGGAAGTCTATTATTCTTCTCTTATTCTCAGGAGATGCTGTCTCAAGGTTGAGTACAACTGTCTTCTTAGCGATAAGGTGATCAGCGATCTGCTTAGCATCTGTGAAAGCAGAAGGCTTAACGAGAACTACCTGAAGCTGTGCTGTAGTCTGAACGTTTACTACCTTGCTGTTTCTTCTGCCTGTAGGAGCGCCGCCTGCAGGAGCTGCTGCTTCCTGAGCTGCTGAAACAGCTTCTTCACGTTCGATAGACTTAGGGGCACGTTCTTCACGCTCTGCACGTACAGGAGCGTCCATCTGCTCGAAATCATCTTCCTCTGCAGCAAAGAAAAAATCCTTGATACCGTCAAAAAGTTTCATAATAATACTCCATTCTCCGCATTGTTATAATAATGATTGATCATTGCACGGAATAAATGCGGAGTATTCCGTGAATTTTCAGCATTCCGCTGGTATTGAACTTCATTTGCTGTAATTTCTCGCACCGAACAGGCCTGAACCTATCCTTACGAGGGTTGAGCCGTATTTCACGGCATCGATATAGTCATGGGTCATGCCCATAGAAAGTATATCCATTGAGATATTCTCACGCTTTTCGTCTTTGAGCTTATTGAACAGCTCACCCATTCTTCCGAGGAAGATATCGCTGTCAACAGGGGGAGGTATAGTCATAAGCCCCCTGACCTTTATATTCTCCATAGACGCAGCGGCTTCAAGCAGCTCGTCCAGTTCGTCAGGAGCTATGCCGCTTTTTGATCCCTCTCCGCCTATATTGACTTCACAAAGGATGTCCATGACCTTGTTGTTTGCCTTTGCAAGGCGGTCAATCTCATGAGCAAGCCTGATGCTGTCCACAGATTGTATCATGTCCATCTCGTTGATGATGTATTTTACTTTATTGGTCTGCAAATGGCCGATAAAGTGGATCTTCGGCTTTGTTCCGCTTTTGGTCTTATCTGAGTAAAGATCTTTTTTGGAAAGAAATTCCTGAACTCTGTTCTCGCCCATAAGGTCCATTCCCCAGTCAAATATCCAGTTTACGACCTCCGCAGGAACTGTCTTCGTTACAGCCATTATATCGACTTTACTGCCGTCGCTGCGGTATTTATCGCAAGCCTCATTGATGTTCTGAGTTATGGTACTGAAGTTATTTTTTACAGTATCATAGCTGTAATTATTTTCCAAGCTGATCAACACCTTCAATTATAATATCGTCATAAAGGGAAAGGTAATCACTGTCCCCTGTATGTTCAGCGGAGAGCACGTAATCGCTTCCTTCGTAAATAACGTCGATCTTCTTGAAGTCCACCTGTTCGCCTTTGAGTATGTAAACGCCCTTGGTATTCACGATACCCTCTGATTTATTGCCTTTCTCGTCGTATAATTCTTCGTCGAGATCAACAAAACGAATGGCTTCACGCGGCACTTTAAGTCCCGAATACTCGCCTTTTATAAGCTCCACTAATTCGCAGCGGTGCTGGACCATATCATAGTTGAACCTGCTGCATGACAAAACGATAATGCTTTTTGCAGGATCGCCTTCATCACGTATATCGTGTATCTCAGCATTGCAGGTATCAGCTGATGGGCCGAATCTTAGCTTAACAATGTCACCGATCGCATACATTTTCTTTGAATTATCCGCTATTACCGCAAGATACCACGTATAGCCGTCAACAAGCTTTCCGACTATATTGCTGTCAGTCAGCTTTTTATCAGCGGCATTTTCGATATCAGCGACAGTCAGGGTCCCCAGACTTTCCTCAGTGAACTTGTCCTCATATCCGTCGCAATAGCTGACAAAATAAGCTGAACGAGGCGAATATATCGTTTCTGAGGGAGCTACGGAGGACTGCTTCAGCGAACTGATGCTTTCATTTATATCAGACACCTGCTGTGAAAAATCCGCAACTTCATTTGTGATTATCTGATATGTACTGAGATGTATGAGAAGATCATCCATAGCTGACTGCATGGCGTTATAATCCTTCATATCTCTCGAATACATAAGGCTGCGGTAATTTTCTTTTATGCCCTCTGAAAGAGTGGAGGGCTGTGCAGATTCAAGCGTACCGGGATTCTGTATCATTTCAAGTATATCCAGTTCACGTGTAAGTTTATCTATCTCACGGTTTATGCTGACCTGTTCATCATTCGGATAGACCTGAGCAATGATACCTCCGCTGCTGAGCTTGCCGCCGTCTGAAACGTTATAGCTCAGTATCCCGTTTCCGCTGTATGTAACAGGCTCCTCTTTTCTTATGAAAACACCTTTATACTCACTGGAAGCAGTGGCATCTGCCATAAGAGCAGATACTGTATCTCTCTCCCTGTTGCGGAAATGCAGGACAATACTGACAAATATGATAAGAAGCAGGATCAGGACGATATTACGCAGCGTTTTTACAAAAAAGCTGCCTTCTGATCTATAGACCCGCATTCAGATCACCTTTTCAGTCGTTTTTCTCAGAAGCATCCAGTATAGAAACAGCCCTTGCAGGTACGATAGTAGAAATAGCATGCTTGTAAACAAGCTGCTGCTTTCCGTCGCAGTCAAAGATAGCGACATAGCTGTCGAAGCCCTTTACCATTCCCTTGAACTGGAAGCCGTTGGTAAGGATTATAGTTACCATTATCTTGTCTTTTCTGCACTGATTAAGGAACACATCCTGCAGATTGATAGTTTTGTTCATACACATACTCCTTTTTCTAAATAATTTAAGCGTGTAAGACCATATTATCAGCGCACCTTAAAAACGCCGACAGCACTTTTAGATGGAAATACACACAATACATTATATCACATATCAAAGTATTTTGCTATAGCTTTTTCACATTTTTCTGAAATTTCATTTTTTTTATCAATTCTGTCTAAAAAAATCCAGTTAATACGGTCATTTTTTCTAAACCACGTAAGCTGACGTTTGGCATATCTTCGTGTTTCCTGTTTTATTTTGTCAATACATTCTTCAAGTGTCATTTCACCCTTAAAGTAAGGGATAAGCTCCTTGTAGCCTATGGCATTGGCTGCGGTCTTCATTCCGCTCTGCTGCCAGAGGTCACGGGCTTCTTCCACCAGACCTGCCCTGACCATTTCGTCAACACGCAGGTTTATGCGGTCATAGAGCTTTTGTCTGTCCTCGAAGTTGAGACCGAATATCAGGGAATCGTAAGGACTTTCCACCAGTTTGCTCTCAGCTTTAAGTTCACTGAACCGTCTTCCCGTTACGTGACAGACCTCGATGGCACGTACAACTCTCACCAGATTGTTTGGATGTATGCCCCCAGCAGCTTCGGGGTCAAGCTCCGCAAGCCTTGCATGGAGTGCCTCATTGCCGTTTTCACGGGCAAAAGCGTACAATTCCTCACGGTAAGCCTCGTCACTGCCGCCCTCGGAGAATTTCACATTCTCCAGAAGTGAATCAATGTAAAGTCCCGTGCCGCCCACAACTATGGGAACTTTTCCACGGGAGAGGATATCCGCTATTTTCTCATGGGCAAGCGCCACATAGTCCGCCGCCGAAAAGCTGACATCACGGTCAAGGAAGTCCATGAGATGATGAGGTATCCCCTGCTTTTCTTCTTCCGTCGGCTTTGCGGAGGCTATGTCCATGCCCTTGTATATCTGCATGGAATCAGCAGAGACTACCTCTCCGCCGTACTTTTTCGCAAGTTCCACGCCCAGCCATGTCTTGCCCGAGGCGGTAGGCCCCACTACTGCAAGGACAAA
>JAFOMV010000233.1 GCA_017418765.1 Ruminococcus sp.
TCTATCGTTATCTGCTATGCTCCTTGTATCAATCACGGTATCAAGACAGGTATGGCTACAGCTCAGGCTGAGGAGAAGAAGGCTGTTGAGGCTGGTTACTGGCACCTCTACAGATACAACCCAGAGCTCAAGGCTGAGGGCAAGAATCCATTCATCCTTGATTCAAAGGCTCCAAACGTTGAGGAGTACAAGAACTTCCTCATGGGCGAAGTACGTTACAACTCACTTGCACGTTCTAACCCTGAGAGAGCAGAGAAGCTCTTTGACGCTGCTGTTGAGAACGCTAAGGATCGTTACGATTACCTCACAAGACTTACAAAGCTCTACGGTAATGACTAAGCACGGACGCCCGTGCAGGCGGTTTACGTTGGCGCTCGCAAGCTTGCTTACTCTGTACTGAATGGCAAGTCTGCTTTCGCTCAACCTTAATAAACTGATCTGTTTAGTCAGTTCACTGACATTTATATAAAGAAAACTCTCCGATACGTACGAGTGTCGGAGAGTTTTTTTGTTGGTTATTATATGTAGGGACGGATACCATCCGCCTGAACAAGCTCACATTTTCTTATTATAAAAGGCATTGACAAGAAGCACTATGAGTGTGCTTACGGTCAGGTCAGCGAATAGTGTCATGCTGACGGTAATGCTGAAAAAGCCTGTGATTATTATTGCAAGGCCTGTACACATCAGAGTGATAACTGATGCGGTACGCATTGTCTCCTTGGAGATCTCGTTGTTGCGTTCGTCCTTGGACTTGATGTATGCCTCTTTCAGTTTCTTCTCGTCACGGAGAAGAATGAAACATCTTATCATATAAATTAAAGCGAGCAGGTCGCCGCCTACAAGAAGTCCTGTCAGCATACCTTTTGAGAAATCAGGGATATTCTCGATGAGGCGTTGGAGTACGAAATACAGCGTCGTTCCCGAACCAATATACATTGTGCATAACTGAAATCTGAACTGTAATTTTTTCTTGTATTCTTCCATGATGATACTCCTTATAATTTCTTGTTGTAGTATACGCTGACTGCGGTGTAGGTTATGAAGATGAATGCGATACATACGGAAAGAGTCGAGCTTACTGTTGAACTGAAAAAATTTGATACGACAGTCGCAGCAGAAAGAGCTATCAGCGTGATATTGAACATCGTTGCGGAAGCTTCTCTTTCTATGCGTATGTTTCTTTCGTCGGTTTTGGCGATGTACATTTGTTTGAAGACTTTCTCGTCACGCAGGGCTTTTCTTATCTTAATGACGTTGCAGGAAGAGACTGCGAGCATTCCGCCGAAAAATCCGCTCGTTGCATTGAAGCCGTCGTTGTTTTTACCGAATACCGTAAGAAGAACGATGCCGGCTATCGATATTAAAGCGAGAATTACACTTACATATAAATTCTTTCTGATCTTGTTTCTGAAATTTTCCATGATGATCCTCCTTAAAATTTTTTTCTGAAATAAGCCATTGACAGCAAATATGAAGTGCAAAGCACAAGCACAGCCGCAATTAAAGTCAGAGCAGCGGTTAAATTGCCCATTATCCGAGCTGCTTCTGCTCCCAGTGCAAATAAACAAATACTTATAAACAAAGCAGATTTTGCTGACATTTTTCCTATCAGGATGTTGCGCTCGTCTGTTTCCTTGATATACATTTTCTTGAAAAATTTGTCATTTTTCAGCGCTCTGTTTATCTCTGACCGCTGTACGAGAGCGAGAACAAACATTAAACACGAAAACATTATCAGACAGTCTGCACGGGGATAAAAATGAGTTATAATACAAGCTGGGAGAAAAGAAAGGAGCGATACCAGACTTATCCAACCACAAATCTTTTTTTGCTTTTCAAGTTTTTTTCTGTATACTTCCATAGTAATTCTCCTTATAAGTTTTCCTCGTCCTCGAATATGAACAGTTCCTCAATAGTGATACCGAAGAACTGCGCCGCCTTGTGGGCGAGAGTGAGGGATGCATTGTATTTTCCGTTTTCCAGTGATATGATGGTCTGCCGGGTGACGCTGAGGGCATCAGCAAGTTCCTGCTGAGTGACCTTCCGTGCTTTCCGCAGTTCCTGTATCTTATTTTTCACGTTCATGCTCCTTCTTTGCGTCTTTGCTGAAAGACACAGCCACCGCCAGCGCAACAGCTATTGCTATCCAGGGGAGGGCGGCTTCAAAGAAATCGTGTATATTCATAACGTTACCTCCTTAAATTGTAAAGCTTGCTTTACTTTTTCTGTGACTATAGTATAGCACGCTTTACATTTTTTGTCAAGCTTACTTTACATATTTTTATCTTTTAATTATATTCGGGCGTAACAAAAGGCGTTCAGAGTGCTGCCACCGTGAACGCCTTTATTGTTGTATGATAAATTATGCCTTGCTTTCGCTCATTTCCAGCCTGCGGAAATATTTCTCGGCATAGCTGCGGTACTCCTTGCGGAATGTCTCGTCATTCTCCTTGACATCGTGGAGATAAGCGTGGATGTTTGTCTTTTCGTCTGTTTCTATGAGACAGCCTGCAATGTTTGAGCAGTGGTCAGAGATACGCTCCAGATTTGTGAGGACATCCTGGAAAATGTAGCCCAGTTCAACTGTACATTCGTCATTCTGAAGACGGCGTATGTGGCGGTTTTTCAGCTCAGTGCTAAGGTTGTCCACCACTTCTTCGAGAGGCTCTACCTTATGAGCGATACCCAGGTCGCCGTTTTTGTAAGCATCGAACGCCTTATTGATGTTTTCTGCGATGGCGTCGGTTATGACCTTTATCTCATTTACACATTCATCCGAGAAGAATATACCCTTGTCATGCATTTCCTGTGCGGATTCCACAAGGTTCACTGCATGGTCAGAGATACGCTCGAAGTTGCCGACACAGTGCATCATCTTTGAAACGCTTCGGCTGTCCTTGCCTGTGACACTGCTCTTTGATATTTTCAGCAGGTAGCTGTTTATCTTATCCTCAAAGCTGTCGATGATATCCTCATTCTCTATAATAGTATCAGCGGTTTCCTCGCTGTATTCCGTCAGTATGTTCAGAGCGTCAAGGATAGTCTCACGGGTAAGCTCAGCCATCTGCTCTGTGGCGTTGAGGCAGGAATGAACAGCAACAGCAGGAGTTTTCAGCAGGATATCATCCAGACCGTTGAGGGTTCTCTTTGTGTCTTTTTCCTTTTCGCCTTCTTCTTCTTTTATGATCCACTTTGCCAGCTTGACGAGCTTTTCTGAGAATGGAAGAAGAATTATAGTTACGGCAAGGTTGAATACCGAATGAGCGATAGCGATACCAAGGTATCCGATAGTGTTATTGAAGAAGTCGAGATGTACAACATATTGAAGGATCATCACTATAGGGAGAAGGATAAGAGTGCCTATCACTTTTATAGATATGTGTATGCAGGCAACTCGCTTAGCGTCCTTGCTGACACCGATACTGGATATAAGCGCAGTTACGCAGGTTCCTATATTAAGACCCATGATTATTGGTATAGCCATACCGTATGTCAGACCGCCTGTAGTGGAGAAAGCCTGAAGTATACCTACAGAAGCGGCTGAGCTTTGGATAATGCCTGTAAATCCTGCACCGACAAGAACGCCGAGAATAGGATTATTGAAAGCTGTGAGGAGACTCTTGAACTTTTCTGATTCAGCCAGCGGTGCTACAGCTCCTGACATTAATGTCATACCGGTCATAAGAATGGCGAATCCGATGAGGATGTTGCCGATATCTTTCTTTTTGTGTTTTTTGCAGACCATTATCATCATAACGCCGATAAGTGCAACAATAGGTGAGAAAGAAGACGGTTTAAGTATTTTGATGAAAGGGTTGCTGCTTTCTACGCCGACAAGGCTGAGTATCCATGCCGTGAGAGTAGTTCCTATATCCGAACCGAAGCATACGCCTACTGTCTGTTCAAGCGACATAAGACCTGAGTTTACAAAGCCGACCAGCATAACGGTCATAGCGGATGATGACTGTATAGCGATGGTCACGCCCATACCGAGAAGTATGGCTTTGATCTTGTTTGAGGTCATTTTCTGTAAAGCGGCTTCAAGCTTGCCGCCTGTCAGTTTTTCAAGACCTGTGGACATTACCTTCATACCATAGAGGAAGAAAGCAAGACCTCCCATCATGGTGAAAATATTGAATATCGAGAATTCGTTTTCCATTTTTAATACTCCTTTTTGATCTTTACGGCAATATTATATCTCAAAGCAGATGGGAAATCAAGAGAAAAGGGAATAGTTTAACGCAGATTTAACATTTCAGGACAGGCTGCCGTGAGGACATGGCAGAAGTCATTACATATTGCATATAATGCGGTATTGCCTGAATTTAATAAATAATAAACAGTTATCATTCATTGTGCGGATGTATCTATTGACAAATACATAAAATTGTGATATGATGAAAACATAAATCGCTGAGCCGGTAACGCACAAGAAAGATTGTGAAAAAAATCGCAGCCATATGCTCTGTGCGAAAGCTGACTTCTGCCCTGATTTATACCAAACGCAATACCAGATCTTGTATTAGGAGGAATGACTATGGCTAAGGTTCTTGAAGTAAAAGAACTTTCTAAGCAGTATTCCAAAGTCCTTGCAGCCGATAAGGTATCATTTGATATAGATGAAGGCGAGATATTCGCCCTCATAGGTCCTAACGGCGCAGGCAAAACCACTACTATACGCATGATATCCACACTTATAACCCCCACAGGCGGCGATGCCGCAGTAGCAGGCAACAGCGTTGTTAAGGCTCCCGATAAGGTAAGGGAATGTATCACATACCTTCCCGATGAAGCAGGAGCATATAAAAACATGACAGGTATAAAGTATCTGCAATTCATGGCAGGACTTTTTGATACTGACCTTGACAAGATAAACGCCTGTGTAGAAAGAGCAAAGGCGATATGCGGTCTCGGCGACA
>JAFOMV010000234.1 GCA_017418765.1 Ruminococcus sp.
CTTACGCAAGAGCAAGAGGCGCTGACAGAATGTCATCCTACGGCGACTTCATCGCTCTCTCTGACAAGGTAGACGTTTGCACAGCCAAGATGATACAGCGTGAGGTTTCAGACGGCATTATCGCTCCAGACTATGAGCCAGAAGCTCTTGAAATCCTCAAGTCAAAGAGAAAGGGCACTTACTGCATACTCAAAATGGACGAGAGCTACAAGCCCGCTCCTATCGAAACAAAGCAGGTATACGGCGTTTCTTTCGAGCAGGGACGCAATGAGCTTGACATCAACCGTGAGCTTCTCGCTAACGTTGTTACAGATAATAAGGATATCCCTGATGACAAGAAGGACGATCTCCTTATCTCTCTCATCACTCTCAAATACACACAGTCCAACTCTGTTTGCTACGTAAAGGACGGACAGGCTATCGGTATCGGTGCAGGTCAGCAGTCACGTATCCACTGCACACGTCTTGCAGGTCAGAAGGCTGACAACTGGTGGCTGAGACAGTCTCCGCAGGTAATGGGGCTCCAGTTCGTTGACGATATCCGCCGTGCAGACCGTGACAATGCTATCGACGTTTATATCGGCGATGAGTACGAAGACGTTCTCCGTGAGGGCGAGTGGCAGCGTATCTTCAAGGTAAAGCCTGCTGTATTCACAAGAGAAGAAAAGAAGGCATGGCTTGCAAAGAACACAGGCGTTTGCCTCGGCTCAGACGCTTTCTTCCCATTCGGCGACAATATTGAAAGAGCTAAGAAGTCAGGCGTTGAGTACATCGCTGAGCCCGGCGGCTCTATCCGTGATGACAACGTTATCGAGACCTGCAACAAGTACAACATAGCTATGGCATTCACAGGTATTCGTCTGTTCCACCACTAATTGATAAACTGAGGGAACGGCATTACCTGTTCCCTCATCATACTATGGGTGAAAAATAATGAAATATAAATCAATATCTGTCCGTAAGCTTTACATCATCGCTGCTGTATTTACCATAGCTTATATTATACTTGCCATATCAACTATGCTGTTCGGCGATCTTATAATTAAACTTATAACGGGCACTGAATTCAAAGAGATACATCCCGAAGCGATCATATCAGCAAAAAATAAGCTGTTTATGCTTCCGCTGCCGCTTCTCTGGCTGCCATACCTGATATATACCGTTGGATGTATGGAACTTGGCTTCTCGGAAAAGAGATGTCACAAGACCTTCAAGGCTGCCCCGGCACTGTGGCTTATGGCATATATCGCTGAGCACGGTCTGGTCAGAGTGATTCTCCATTTCTCAAAGCGCAGCTATTTTTCCGAGGACTGGATGATCGACAAGATCGAATACCTCTGGTTCTTCCTGGGGATACTCAACGTAGCTTCTCTGGTCATTGTCTGCACTTCCGCCGCTCTCGGCATGGATGAAGTAAGACACGTTGAGCATATGAAATAGGAGGGAACTCAATGGATAAACCAAAAGCACTGCACGTACTGGCAGTCGCAGCGGCACTGCTTTCACTTCTGGGTATAATGCTCAACACAGTAGTAGTGCTTAATCCGCACATCGCCGCTATACTTCTCGGTTACGGCAATGTAAAGGAAATGATGGACGCAAAGCTGAACAGTTCTACTTCAGCGCTTATGATGTTTCAGGCTTTCATACCTGCGATCATGACTATACTCTGCGGTATCAATATATTTGCAGACAAGGTCAGCAAGTCAAGAAGCACTTTCACTCTCATAGCAGGACCTGCTGCTTATATTGTTATCAGTATAGCTTCCACCATTGTTTATACATATGCTCTCCGCTCGGCTATGACCGATGGTATCAACACTGTTCAGCTGATAAGTTCTATTACTTCTGTAAGGAGCGTTCTTGCTTATCTTCACACATTTGCATTTGTCATGATAATGTGTGCGGCTGCTGTTGAACATTACATAGGAAGAAAAGAGAATAATTGAACCGCTGACATTCTTGTTATGGACAGTATTTCACGGGCCGCCTTTGGCGGTCCTTTTTTGTAGTGCTGTAACTTTTTTTACACAGCCGCCTCAGTTTATGAAAACATCCACAGTTTATGCAAAGGGGAAACCCAAGGAAGGGGGAGAAAAAGAAAACCGCAGTAAAAGTCGGCATTTCTCCCCCTTCCTTAGTTTTCCCCTCTGCACTCCCCTTCCTTAACTTTCCCCCACTTTGCCGACTTTTGCTTATTATGCGTAAGGCTTAATGTTTGAGCGTTCGCCCTAAAAAGTAAAAGTCGGCAAGAGGTGAGGAGGTGGAGGTTGAGGGAAAAGAAAGTCCAGAGAGGAAAACCGACTGGAGGAGGGGGAGAGGGGAATGCCGACTTTTGTTTTGGGTTTTCTTTTCCCCTCTCCCCATCCTCCAAGAGGTGTTCCTCTTTGGTCTGCCTTTAGCTGCAATTACAAGAAAAACCTGATGCATATAATAAAGCAATAGCATAGCTCCCACTTGAAATATAAATAAATATATGTTATACTATAAAACAGGATCGGCAGAACTGTCTCTGCCTTTAATATCGAACAATATTTATAGTATACAGGAGGAATCCACCAATGAAAAACGTTTTAGTAGTAGGCGGAGGCGGCCGTGAACACGCCATCATCATGAAACTGGCTGAAAGCAAAAATGTCGGTAAGCTTTACTGTACCCCCGGCAACGGCGGTATCTCTAAGTACGCAGAATGCTTCAATGTCGGCGCTACCGATATCGACGGCGTTGTGGCTCTCGCAAAAGAACTCAAGCCCGATATGGTAGTAGTCGCTCCCGATGATCCGCTGGTTCTCGGTATGGTCGATGCTCTCCGTGCTGAGGGCTTCATGACTTTCGGCCCTAAGGCTAACGCTGCTATCATCGAAGGC
>JAFOMV010000235.1 GCA_017418765.1 Ruminococcus sp.
ACTATGTTGCAGTAACTCCTGACGGCGATATCTTCCCATGTCACCAGTTTGTAGGTATCGACGAGTACAAGATGGGCAACATCGACGAGGGCACATTCGATCAGGAAATGAAGAAGGACTTCGCAGCTGCTCATGTATACTCAAAGCCTGACTGCCGTGAATGCTGGGCTAAGTTCTATTGCAGCGGCGGATGTAATGCCAACAATTACCAGTATGAAGGCGATATACGCAAGGCTCACAAGATATCATGCGAACTTGAAAAGAAGCGCCTTGAGTGTGCTATCATGCTGAAGGCAATGCGTATGTACAGAGATGCTGAGTAATTCAATGATCGGATCAATATGAAAAAAGAGGAAGTCATAAAAGGCTTCCTCTTTTTTGGTGTAAAGTATAAATATCCCCCTGACAGTTCACACACGAGATTGGAACAAAAGCCGTTATAATGTGTAATCTGTCAGGGGGATCATTCGTTCAAATGTCTTTTACTGAGCAGAGAACTGATCCTTGCCTACTCCGCAGAGCGGACATGCATAGTCATCAGGAAGATCCTCGAACTTAGTGCCCGGTGCGATACCGTTGTCAGGATCGCCGATCTCCTCGTCATACTCAAATCCGCATACGTCACATACATACTTCATATCATTCACCTCCGTTAATGCTCTTTTACGCAGATATTTCTGCATAATATGAAAATGCGCTGCATTATTCACCGTACCAGCGATAACCGTTTCTGCCTGCTTCCTTTACTTTATAGAGTGCGTCATCGGCGCATCTCAGAAGCTGTGAGAATGTTTTTGCATCATCAGGGAAGCTTGCTATACCTGCGCTGAACTGAACGTTGAACCTGTCCATTCCGTATGACTGTGGATTATCGATTATGATCCTGCCAAGTGTTGTTCTTAGTTCTTCTACCATGCGGTTGACTTCGTTTTTAGACTTATCCTTTACAAGGACTACAAACTCATCGCCGCCGTATCTTGCAGCAAGTCCGCATTTACCGAATATATTTCGCAGTGCGATTGAAAATTCGGTGAGAAGCCTGTCTCCTGCTTCATGGCCAAAGCGGTCATTTACCTGTTTGAAATAATCTATATCCACAAACATAAAGGCAAATTTGCCCCTGCCTGTTTTTTCCATGAGACTTTGTGCCTTTTCGTCAAATGCACGGCGGTTCATGATCTGTGTAAGCGGGTCATATGTTGAGAGTTTCTCAAATACTTCCTTTTCTTCGCTTTCCTTTTCATGGAAATACCATATCAGAGCGAGGGCTATACCTATAATTACTATCGCAAAAGCAATTATGGATATGAGTATGGGTTTCATCATACTTGCGAGTGAGTGGCTGGGCATTCTTACAACAACATTCCAGCCGGGCATATAGTCTATACGTTTGAATACCTGCGTATAATCTATGCCGTTGAGAGTGTAGTTTACAGCATCGAATTCATCGCCTTCACGCAGTGAGGTTTCCCATTTGCGGTAGTCATTCTTATTTTTGATCTCATTTTTGTAAAGTCTGAAATTTGACCATCCGCCTATAGCATTATCAGGCCCTGAACAGCGTATATAGTTGTCTGACGATCTGTTCATCAGCCATATTTCGGTTTCATCGCCTATAGTTTTGGTATTTGCCATTTCCTGTATCTTAGCAAGCGAAAAGGTCATAAATATAGTGCAGACCTTTTCGTTATGCAGATATGCTCCTGAGAAGATGGTAAAAACCATCTGACCTGTTTTTTCTGAACGGTAGGGTGTAGAGATGGCTACTCCGCCTGCACGCCGCATCTGTTCATCGTCTAAAGCGGCTTTAAGAAGCCCCCATTTTTCAAGTTCTTTCAATTCATTTTCGTCAGCATAGACCACACCATCATGGCTGATAAGTCCGACGCTTATCATATTGCTCTGATTTTGGCCTCTTTTGAAGTTTTCATATATCATAGCAGGGTCATCTTTTACAGGAGTTCCGCTGATCATTGCTGAACACCCTTTAACAGAATCTGACATATATTGCATTGAGCTGTCAAGTTTTTCCGAGATCAGAGTACATATTTCAAATGTGAGCTCTTTATCATGCTTTTCTATCCTGTCATTGAACAGCTTTGTTATAATTGTTAATCCGACGAGACATACGATCAGAAAAGCAATTATGATACCCTGATAGGAAATTTTTTCATCGCTGTCTTTGAAAGAATCAGATGTACTATTATTTCTCATTTATCCCCCTTAGTATTGGCTAAGTATTTTCTGTATCTGAGGTGTGTTTCGTGTTTCGGGATTAAGGACGTTTATACCCATATCAATGTATTTACTTTTAGGTTTCTCTCCGTTACATATATTATAACATTCTTTTACGGCCTCATAGCCCATATCATAGGTCCTTTGCAAAATACTTGATACAGTATATTCTTTCTGACGCATAAGGTCATTTATCTCATCAGGATAATCGAAACAGATCAAGGCTGTATCAGTGAGTTCCATTTCCTTGATCGCAGATGCACAGCCTGAGGCGGTATAGTAATTCACAGCGAATATACCCTTGATATTATCATACTTAGATAGTATACCTCTTGCGTTATTCAGTGCCTCATTGTAATTTCCGCTTTTTCTGACATCATCAAGTATCTTCCAGTTCTTAGGGGCGTGTTCACACCAGTATCCGCTGAAGCCTGCTACTCTTTCATTGAGAGAGGGCGATGATATAGTGCCTGAGAGTATAATGACATTTGCTTCTTCATTATCGCTTACTTTGTTTTTGTGCATCTCATCGATAAGTTCCTTTGCGGCAGCCTGTCCTGCGAGCATATTGTCTGTCATGAAGCAAGCATCGTAATCACGGCAATTGACTATTGTATCCGTAAGGACTACGGGGATCCCGCTTTTATGTATGCGGCTCACACAATCAGAAAGCTTTACGGCGTCATCAGGAGCTATTATTATTGCATCAGCGCCAAGCTGTACTGCCTTATCAGCCAGGGCGATCTGCTGATCTATCTCTGCTTCGTCGGAAGAACCGCTCATATAAACATTTACTTCCAGCTCGTTTCCTGAAAGTGCCGCACCTTTAGAAAGAAGTTTCCAGTATTGATCGTCAATATCCTTCACGATAAGGTAATAGTTTCTGCTATCCTCACGCACTTCGGTTATAGGAATGAAATCTGCAATTTTTTTCTCTGCCCGAACGGAATTATTCTTTTCCGAACAGGAACAAAATGCTGCTGCCGCAAGTATGAGAGCGGCAGCAAGTGCATAGTATTTTTTTAACAAGATAATATAGCCTCCCGCCATATGTAATGCTTATACGGATCATACATTCAGGTAATTATTCTCAGGATCCGGTATCCGCATTGTTTTTGCAAAGAAATAGTCCTGAAAAACATTACAGCCGCTTTTTTAAGCAGATCTGTTCAGGAACTTAGGCTCTTTCAGTTATGACACGCATATCCGGAGCCTTGCCAGGGATCGTGATCGTTCTGAGTATAGTTGATAGATATGAAAAGTGAAACGATAGCTTATATACCAATATATCACAAATAACAAAAAATGTCAATATTATAGAAGTATTAAATAAATATTCGAATTATTTTTATTCTGTATAGACAAAATCAGGGCATGAAAATAAGTGATTCAACGTCATATTTTGCGAATAAACCAAATTTTTAATAATAAAATATTATCGATGACCTTTTTTTACATTTCACCCAAACGGACTGTTGGTCATTTTGAGACTGCTTTAAAATATGAACTATAAATATCAAATCGAAAAAAAGTGTTGACTATTTTTATTTTTTAGGGTATTATATTATAAGACAGCGCTGTATAAAGATAAGTCTGACAGCAACAGTCGGACAGAACAGCTGATCGTCCGGGACTGCCTGTGATTATTCATGCAGACAGCAAGAGTGTAGAACGATAGGAGTAACTACAGATCAATGCATAATATAAAAAGAAAAATTGCCTGTACCGTCATCGGTGTCGTCATGACCGGCATAGCATGGGCAGGCGCCTGCTTTTTCTCAAAAGCTGTTGTGGATACTTCAAAATATCCCGTATTCGGCGTGGATGTCTCTAACTATCAGGGAGATATAAACTGGCAGAAACTTGAGGAACAAGGCGTAAGATTTGCTTTCATCAAGGCTACCGAAGGAAGCGGACATACTGATGAATCCATCAGAAGAAATATAGAGAGAGCTACAGAAACAGGCATAAAGATATCAGCTTATCACTTTTTCAGCTTCGACAGCCCGGGTGAGACTCAGGCGGAAAACTTTATTGCTGCTGTAGGCGATGATGAGATAACTCTGCCTCCGGTCATAGATATAGAGTATTATGCTGACAAGAAGAAACATAAACCCACTCAGGAGGAGACAGAGGCTATCCTTCGTCCGCTTCTTGAGAAACTCGAAGACCATTACGGCGTAAAGCCTATGATATATACAACTCTCCCCGTATACTACCGCTACGTAAAAAAGCATTTCTCAGAGTATCCGCTGTGGATACGGAGCGTCAATTTCGAGCCTGATATGGTCAACTGGACTTTCTGGCAGTATGACGATCACGGAAAGCTTGACGGTTATTACGGCGATGAGGAGTTCATCGACTTTAATGTATACAGATATAGAGAACTTGACCGATTCAGCAAAGGATGAGTATGAGACCATTTTTATTAAGACCTGCTACAAAAGATTATATATGGGGCGGCACAAAGCTTCGTGAAGAATTCGGCAAGGAAAGCGATTCCGACAGAATAGCTGAAAGCTGGGAGCTTAGCTGTCATCCTGACGGCGAAAGCATTATAGCAAGCGGTGAATACAGCGGAATGAAGCTGAGTGAGTTCATACGTAAGCATCCCGAAGCTGTCGGAAGCGGCTTCAGAAGTGAGGATAAGTTTCCTGTTCTTGTGAAGCTGATAGACGCTAAGTCAGACCTTTCCATACAGGTCCACCCGAATGATGAATATGCAATGTCACATGAAGGCGACAGCGGAAAAACGGAGATGTGGTACATTATCGAAGCTGATGATGACGCAGAAATTGTTTACGGGTTTAAGGAAAAGATATCTAAAGAACAGTTCAGAAAGTCTATAGAAGAAAATACTATTATAAATATGGTGGATCACGTTCCTGCAAAAGCAGGCGATGTTTTCTTTATAAAGCCGGGAACTATCCATGCTGTCGGCAAAGGCATAGTTCTTGCAGAGATACAGCAGAGTTCAAATGTGACCTATCGTGTTTATGACTACGGCAGGCTCGGTGCTGACGGAAGACCTCGTGAGCTTCATATTCAAAAGGCTGTGGATGTTGCTGATACGGAGCCTTCTGCACCGTATGAGAAGCTGAAAGAACTGCGTTCAGATGGCTTTATCGCTGAAGAATTGGCGGTGTGCAGATATTTTCGTGTGAGGAAGATAGACATATTATCCGAACTTCAAGGCATAAACGGCTTTGTCCATCTGCTGTTTATCAGCGGAAACGGAACATTGGAATATGACGGTGAGAACATTGCCGCAACTAAAGGTTCAAGCGTTTTCATTCCTTATGGAGTGAAAAACTGTAAAATAACAGGAAAATGCAGTGTGATAATGACTACTGTGTAATATAAGGAGGAAATTATAATGAAATATTATGTAGGTATAGACCTCGGAGGAACTAACATCGTTGCAGGTGTAGTTGACGAGAAATACAATATCGTTGCAAAGGCAAGCACAAAGACAAACTGTCCTCGTCCCGAAAAGGAGATAGCAGACGATATGGCTAAGATGGCTGTTGAGGCTGTAAAGAACGCAAATCTCACTATGGACGATATCGAATGGATAGGAATCGGTACTCCCGGCATCGCCAACAGCGCAACAGGCATTATCGAGTATTCAAACAATCTTGGCTTCAAGGATACGCCGATGGTAAAGTATATCCGTGAATCCATCGACAAGCCTGTATTCATCGAAAATGATGCAAACGCTGCTGCTTACGGCGAATACGTTGCAGGCGCCGCTAAGGGCGCTAAGAACGCTGTATGCATAACTCTCGGCACAGGCGTAGGCGGCGGAATCATCATTGACGGAAAGATATATGCAGGTTCAAACTTTGCAGGCGCTGAGATAGGTCATACTGTTATCGAAGTTGACGGTGCACAGTGTTCATGCGGCAGAAAAGGCTGCTTCGAGGCTTATTCTTCAGCTACAGGTCTTATACGTATGTCCAAGGAAGCTATGGAGGCACATCCTGATTCCATTATGAACAAGGCAGCAGGAGAAAAGGGCAAGGTAACAGCACGTACATCATTTGACTGCATGAGGGCAGGCGACAAGTACGCTAAGGCTGTTGTGGACAAGTACATAAAGTATCTGGCAGCAGGTATCACAAATACCATCAACATTTTCCAGCCCGACATTCTCTGCATCGGCGGCGGCGTATGCAACGAGGGCGATCCTCTCCTTCTCCCAATGAAGGAACTGGTAGCAAAGGAAGTTTACACACGCAACTCACCAAAGAACTGCGAGATCGTTATAGCTAAGCTTGGCAATGATGCAGGCATAATAGGTGCTGCATTCCTCGGACGTGCTAACGGCTGATAAACTGACAGGCGACATATTATACATTACTGATTTAAGCTGCAGGAGATGAGATCATGGATAAAAAGAATATCTTCCGACAAAACCTTGTCGCCCGCCGCAAGGAGATGGGGCTGACACAGGATATGCTCGCACAGCGCATGAACGTTTCGCCCCAGGCTGTGTCAAAGTGGGAGAACTCAAGTTATCCCGATCCTGAGCTTTTGCCTCTCCTTGCTAAGTCGCTCAATACATCCATCGATTCGCTTTTCGGTATAAAAAACAGTGAATCGGAGCTTGATATGCTTCAGATGATCCATGATCGTCTGCAAACCACCCCTCCTGAAAAGCGGTCTGAATTGATGATGCAGATATTCTATGCGCTGATCTACGCATACAATCCGTCTTTCATAACCGCAGGACAGCTCCATGATGATTACGATAAAGAGACCTTTGCAGGCGTGAAAACAGATCATGAGATCACTCTTGCAAGACTTAATTCTGATCTGCGGTACTTCATGTTTCTTGAAAATCCCGAAAACGGGGTAAACGGCTATTTTACCAATACAAAGAATATGGCAAGGCTTCTCAGAACTCTTGCAGATGAAGATTCCATACGTATAATCAGTTATCTTGGAAGCGGAAGGCGAAACAAAATGCATTCCGTGTCTGTTATTTCCCACAGACTTGATCTGCCTGAGGAAAAGGTACAGTATGTCATAGACCGCCTTGACCGTCTTGGCCTTGTATGGCGTGTATGCGTCGATCTTAAAGAAGGCGAGACCATAATGTATGGTTACACTCACAATCAGGCTTTGACTATGATACTTGTGCTTGCAGAAAGCATATGCAATTATTTCCAGTCATGGGATCCTTCATATGATGTGTATTCTTATGGCGTTTTCAAGGACGAAACAGGCCGTGTAAGAAACAGCATCCCTGAGGTCTCATGGTGGGGAGAAGATGAAGAATAATAATGATGTCTGCTTACGGACATGATCCTGGCTTATATTCAAATTGAACGGGTACTGCACAGTGCCCGTTTTTTTGGATCTTCCTCGATATTGTGCCTATTGACTTTTTACCGAAAAGTGGTATAATATCAAATGACAAAAAAATAACGAGGGTGAACATAATGAGTAAATTCAGAAAACAGCATATGCCTATAGAATGGCATGAAATGATCGATACGGAGAATATCATACCTGCTGCACAAGCGACGCTGAAAGAAAAATCAGTGCTTATCGGACGTGTGGGACTGATGATGCTTTCCGTCGGTACAGGTGCGTGGAGAGTCCGTGCGTCGATGAATAAAATATCACGAGCTCTTGGGGTGACCTGCAATGCGGATATCGGACTGTTATCTATTGAATATACCTGCATAGAAAACGGTGAGACCTATACAAATGCACTTTCTCTTAATAATACAGGCGTGAACACTGATAAGCTCAACGAACTTGAAAGCTTCACTGATGGTTTCTCAGAGAGGGCAGATAAATATTCAATGGAACAGTTCCATATGATACTGGATAAATTTGCCGATATGAAAGGCAATTACAAAGCCTGGGACTTAGGGCTTGCTTCGGGACTTGCGTGCTGTGCGTTCACTTTTCTGCTCGGCGGAGGATTGTTTGAAATGCTGGGGGCTTTTGTCGGCGCAGGTATCGGGAACTTTGTGAGAAGGAAACTGCTTGAAAGACATCTCACTCTGCTTGGTAACGTATCTTTAAGTGTAGCAGCGGCGTGTACGGCTTATGTGCTTTTTATCAAGCTTGCTGAACTTCTCTTTGGGATATCCGACGTCCATCAGGCAGGCTACATATGCTCAATGCTTTTCATAATCCCGGGATTTCCGCTTATCACAGGCGGGATCGATCTTTCAAAGCTTGATCTGCGTTCGGGACTTGAAAGGATAACATATGCTCTGATAATAATAGTTACCGCTACTATGACGGGATGGGCGGCAGCTTCAATATTCCGTTTTGCTCCTGCGAACTTTGAGGAGCAGCAGATAGAACCCGCAATAAAGCTTGTGCTGCGCATAGTGACGAGTTTTCTTGGAGTATACGGGTTCTCATTGATGTTTAACAGCCCACGCCGCATAGCCGTAGCAGCAGGGTGCATAGGCATGATAGCAAATACGCTCAGACTTGAGATCATTGACCTGATGGATATGCCGGCAGGTGCGGCAGCTTTTATCGGAGCGCTTGCGGCCGGACTTCTTGCTTCTGCAATAAAGCACCGTATAGGCTGGCCGAGAATAACACTTACGGTTCCGTCTATCGTTATAATGGTCCCGGGAATGTTTATGTACAAGGGCATATACTTCATAGTGCTGAATGATATATCGACGGGTGCTTTATGGCTGACAAAGGCGTTCCTCATAGTTCTTGCTTTACCTCTTGGACTGATCGCAGCACGTATACTTACTGACAATAATTTCCGCAAGAGTTCATGATGATTTGGCAGCAATGAACTTTTCAGGCAGCACTCTCAAAAACTTCCAAAAATCAGCAACAGTTCAGATTAAATACAGTGAAAACGATGAAAAAAGCGGAGAAGCCTTGACTTCTCCGCTTTTATATATTATAATAATATAATGTATCAATATGGAATAATGTCCCTATTATCATGTAATTATATCATACAAAACCGCTCTTGTCAATAGTTTTCTGAAAAACTTTTTGCGGTGCGTTTTATGATATGTCCGCCAAAACACCCAATCAGTAAGGAGGATCCGCCTATGGTGAATGTTACACCTAAGCAGCTTGGAAAAAATGTCAGAATGAGTTTCGGCAAGATCACCGAGCCCCTTGAAATGCCGAACCTTATCGAGGTGCAGAAAAACTCGTATCAGTGGTTCAGAGAAGAAGGACTCCGTGAAGTCTTCCGTGATATGACCGCTATCACCGATTATAACGGCAACCTCGTTCTCAACTTCAAGGACTATCGCTTCGACGATACACCTAAGTATACTCTCGCAGAATGTAAGTCGAGAGGCGCTACGTATCAGG
>JAFOMV010000236.1 GCA_017418765.1 Ruminococcus sp.
TATCTTTTAGATACTGTATGCAACTGTAAGGGTTACTGCCGTCAGGGGCACCGTCCATTCCGCATACACCTCCTATCAAAAAGTGATATGATAATTATATACTAAAACTTATTGCTTGTCAAGGGATTTTTTGCAGCGGACACGTCGGCTGTAATATTATATCTAAAAAGTAAATGCTATTGTTTTTCATCGGAAAGAATTTTACAAAAAATTAACATACTCAGTGATGACTTTTCCACACATTCAAAGTATAATTATATTATGTACTGAAAGGAGAATACAAATGGAAAAAACCGAAAAAAAGAAATATTTGTTCATTGCCGTGCTTGCTGTGGCAGTTTGCACTATAGTAAAGAATCTCTCCGTTCTCGCCCGTGTCATAGGAATAGCTGTAAGCGCTGTAAAGCCTATGATAATAGGACTTGCCATAGCTTATATATTCAACATCATAATGACCGGCTTTGAAAAGCGCTATTTTCCTAAAAAGGAAAGCAAATTCATCAAGGTTTCAAGACGGCCTGTCTGCCTTGCTTTATCATTCCTGATAACCATTGCGATACTTATACTTATAATGTACATCGTTATCCCTGAGATAGGCAATGCTTTCCGTGTGCTTTATCATGAGATACCTCCCCAGTTTTCAAAGCTTCAGAAACTCGCCGTCGATAAACTGAAGGAATACCCTGAGATACAGCAGCAGATAAGTACAATAGAATTTGACTGGGCATCTATTGCAGGCAAGGCAACTTCGATCCTTACTACAGGCGTGGCAGGTCTGCTTTCATCGGCTATGGGCGTGATAGGCACACTCACCTCAACTGTAACAGATATAGGTCTGGGTATAGTATTTGCGATATATGTACTCATACGCAAGGATAAGCTTTTCCGAGATACCAAAAGAGTATGTGCCGTGACTTTCAGCAAGGAGAAATACAAGAAAGTGAGCCATATTTTCCACATAGCCAATGATACGTTCCGCAACTTTTTTGTAGGCCAGTTCATAGACGCACTTTTGCTGGGTATACTATGCTTTGTCGGAATGACGATACTTCGTCTGCCATACGCCGCTATGGCGGGCACTTTAGTCGGTGTTACAGCTTTTATACCTATAGTCGGCGCATTTATCGGTGCAGGAGTAAGTGCATTCATAATCCTGACTGTAGACCCTATGCAGGCAGTTATATTTATAATATTCCTCCTTTGTATCCAGCAGCTTGAAGGCAACCTCATTTACCCTAAAGTAGTGGGATCGTCAGTGGGAGTGCCCGGTATATGGGTTTTTGCTGCTGTTACAGTAGGCGGCGGACTTTTCGGGATACTCGGCATGATACTCGGTGTACCGCTTGCAGCTTCCGCATATAAGCTAAGCTTTGAAGTTCTCGAAAAGAAAGAACGGACCGCTGAAAAAGAGAAAAACAATAAGCCTAAAAGAAGCCGCCGCAGGTCTAAACACAGCTCACAGAAAAGCGAAAATACACCGTCTCAAACAGAAAATGAGAGATAAATTTTCATAAAAATCAAAATTCTCTCAATTACACAAATTGACTGAACAAGGTTTGACATTTTTGACAGCAAGCTTTTGGGAAAAAGCCGTGATTTCCGAAGATGCGCCACATTCAGCAATGAAGGGAAGAAGGAATTTTTTCAAATGATAATAATATTTAACGCAAAAACTGCTTTTGAAGTTAGCTTTGGTGAACACGCCCATTGACAATTAAATAACAATGTGTTACTATTAAAGCGGAAAATAAAATTTTGCCCTCTGTTTGCGCCTGTATGCATTTTCCCTTGGCGCATCCTGCACTTTTTCCAGTGCAAACAGAGGCTCATAAGAAGGAGTTCTGATATATGATCACAACATGGCCGAAGGAATGGGACGGTTTCAAGGAGGGACGCTGGAGCACTACCTCTGTAAATGTCCGTGACTTCATCAAGAAAAACTATACTCCGTATGACGGCGACGAAAGCTTCCTCGCAGGCCCTACAGAAGCTACAAAGCAGCTCTGGGATCAGGTAATGGATCTTACTCGTCAGGAGCGTGAAGCAGGCGGTGTGCTTGATATGGATACAAAGATCATATCCACTATCACTTCACACGGTGCAGGCTATCTTAATAAGGATCTTGAAAAGATCGTTGGTCTTCAGACTGATAAGCCTTTCAAGCGTTCACTCCAGCCTTTCGGCGGTATAAGAATGGCTCAGCAGGCTTGCAAGGAATACGGCTATGAAGTTGACCAGGAAGTTGTTGATATCTTCACAAAGTACAGAAAGACACATAACCAGGGCGTTTTCGATGCTTATACACCTGAAATGCGTCTTGCTCGTCATTCTGCTATCCTTACAGGTCTTCCTGATGCTTACGGCAGAGGCCGTATCATCGGTGACTACAGACGAGTTGCTCTTTACGGTATCGATCTCCTTATTGAGGACAAGAAGCACCAGATCGAAACTTCTCTCGTTAGAATGACTTCAAAGAATATCCGCCTTCGTGAAGAACTTGCAGAACAGGTTCGTGCTCTCCAGGATCTTAAGGAGCTCGGTAATATATACGGCTTCGATATCTCAAAGCCGGCAGCTAACGCAAAGGAAGCTGTACAGTGGCTCTATTTCGGCTACCTTGCTGCTGTTAAGGAGCAGAACGGTGCTGCTATGTCACTGGGCCGTACTTCCACATTCCTCGATATCTTCATTCAGCGTGACCTTGAGAGAGGCCTTATCACTGAGGAAGAAGCACAGGAGCTTATCGACCACTTCATCATGAAGCTTCGTATCGTCAAGTTCGCACGTACACCTGAGTACAACTCACTTTTCTCAGGCGATCCTACATGGGTAACTGAGTCTATCGGCGGTGTAAGCGTTGACGGTAATCACATGGTTACAAAGAACAGCTTCCGTTACCTCCACACACTTGAAAACCTCGGAACAGCTCCTGAGCCTAACATGACTATACTCTGGTCACAGAAACTTCCAAGAAAGTTCAAGGAATACTGTGCTAAGATATCTATCAAGACTTCATCCATCCAGTACGAGAACGACGATATGATGAGAGTTACTCACGGTGATGACTATGCTATCGCTTGCTGTGTATCATCAATGGTAGTTGGCAAGGAAATGCAGTTCTTCGGCGCAAGAGCAAACCTCGCAAAATGTCTCCTCTACGCTATAAACGGCGGTGTTGATGAAAGACTTGGTCTCCAGGTCGGCCCTAAGTACCGTCCTGTTGATACAGAGTACCTCGACTTCGA
>JAFOMV010000237.1 GCA_017418765.1 Ruminococcus sp.
GCTGTCGCCCTTCAAGGATTTTTAACGCAGTCACCGGCAAAATTTGACGAAAAGACGTGCATGAATCCCTATGTGGACAGGTTCTCAGTGCAAAGCCGTCAGGCGGGCTTTGTGCGGTGTTGCCTTAACACTCAGGGGCAAAACTTTTATATGTGTATCCGCTTACGGAAAATGCTTTATATTATTTATCCTTGAAGAAATCGCTGTTATATTCTGAAACAGTGGCTTTGTCACCGTGACAGTCTATCTCCATTTCCTCTTTACCGAGAAGATATCTTATACCGCCGAAAAGTACGGTAAAGGCTATTGCGTTGATGAGGATGCTGAAATATATCCTTATATGCATTATGCTTCCAAGCATACCTATGAATATTATGCCGATGCACATGATAACGAGATATTCATATTTTTTGCTGTCGGGGTCAGCCTGCAGGAAAGCAAAGCATACTCCTGCTGATACCAATGAATGAAAGACAGCAAGTTTCAGCGAATACGGAGCATAAAAATCAAATGAAGCTGAATTGAGTTCAAGTATCATCATTATTGCTTCAAACAGGATATACAGTGCAAATGATATCTTCATAAGCCGTCTCATTCTTGTGCTTACGCAGAGAAGGTAATCTGAGTAAGCCAGCACCATGAATCCGCCTATTTCAAGGGTGTAAGCAAGTCCCTCAAGAAGCTTTGTGAAAACAGAACTGCTGAAAGTAGCATAGTATATCATGCATACCGCCGCAAAGCCGATAAAGAGGATATTTCCGAGCATACCGAGGAATAATCCGACATTTCTTCTTTCACGCATGATATCCTCCTCAGCTCAGAGCTTTCAGCGCCCTCTGACCTATGTCTTTTCTGTAGTGAGCACCATCAAAGCTAATGCCTGCCACGCCCTTATAAGCGGTGTCAAGAGCAGCCTGCAAGGTATCGCCTTTAGCTGTAACACCGATGACACGGCCGCCGTTTGTGAGGAATTTGCCGTCCTCGCTGAGCTTAGTGCCTGCATGGTAAACGAAGCATCCGCTTACCTGACCTTTATCGTCAAAGCCGTTCATTTCGATGCCCTTAGGGTAGCTTTCGGGATATCCGCCGCTTGCCATAACAACGCAGGCACAGCTTCCCTTATGCCACTTTATATCGACTTTATCAAGCTCGTGGTTGTAGATAGCTTCGAATATCTCATAGAGGTCAGCATCCAGCATAGGGAGCACTACCTGGGTCTCAGGGTCGCCGAAACGGCAGTTGTATTCAATTACCTTTGGTCCCTTTGGAGTGAGCATAAGACCGAAGTAGAGACAGCCCTCGAAAGTACGTCCCTCAGCGTTCATAGCGTTCATAGTGGGGAGGAATATCTTCTCCATGCACTCCTTAGCGATATCCTCTGTGTAGTAAGGGTTAGGTGATACCGTACCCATACCGCCTGTATTCAGTCCCATGTCGCCGTCGAGAGCACGCTTGTGGTCCATAGAAGATATCATAGGGACCATTGTCTTGCCGTCTGTGAATGAGAGTACTGATACCTCAGGACCTGTAAGAAATTCCTCGATAACGATACGTGCGGAGCTCTTACCGAACTTCAGATCGTCAATCATGTCATGTACAGCCTTTACAGCTTCTTCCTCATTCTGAGCGATGATAACGCCTTTTCCGAGAGCGAGACCGTCAGCCTTGATGACTGCGGGGTAGCTGTTCTGCTCTTTGAGGTAAGCGATAGCCTTGTCGGATTCAGTGAATACCTCATAGAAAGCAGTAGGGATGTTGTATTTTTTCATCAGTTCCTTGGAGAATACCTTTGAACCTTCGATGATAGCAGCGTTAGCCTTAGGGCCGAAAGTCATGAAGCCCTCAGCACGGAGAGCATCGACCATACCGAGAACCAGCGGATCATCGGGAGCAACGACTACCATATCCGGTTTCAGTTCCTTAGCGAGAGCCACAACTCCGTCGATATCAGTAGCGCCAACA
>JAFOMV010000238.1 GCA_017418765.1 Ruminococcus sp.
AAAAGCAGCTGACTATCAATTCTGCCTTCAAGAAAATCATGGGAGAAGCACTTGAGCCTTATGGATTTAAGGTCATAAAAGGCAGACAGCCATATATTGTAAGAGTCATAAACAATGAAATACTTCACGTAATATCATTTTATCCATGTGATCCGGATTATCCGTATGATAAGGCCATTATCATTGTATGTGGTATAGCTACGGTATACCGCAAAAGAATTTCATTTGATATAAGTCCAAAGAAGAATAAGATATGGTTGAATTACATAAGAGAGTTTTATACGTCAATAACACATGAAACCAATTGGGAGATAACAAGAAATTATATAAGATCATATTATCATTCAAATGATCCAGAATCAATGATAGCAACATTAAAAACAGGTGCTGAAAATTTAATAAAATATGTATTACCTGTATTTGATGAGGTTAAAGATATTGATTCAGCTCTTGATTTTGTAAATGAATTCAAACAGCCACGTAATCGAAAAAAATGTATCAAAATATGTGATTACTATCCAGAAGAGGACGAAGCATTTCTTAATTTCTTGTCAGAAAAAGTGTTGACTGAACGTCCGGAATTTCTTGACAATTATTTCAATGATCATGATTTTCATGAATGGGTATTAAATGAAATTGAAAAGAGAAAAAAGGAAAATACTGAAATCATAAAAAAATTAAATCTTATAGATTAATTGCTTATGAATATGATAACAAGCTGCTTTTGAAATTATAATGCTGAGATCAGGAGTTATTATATGGGATTTATCGTACGCAAATCAACATAAATATACTTACATAATAAAGGAGTAAAAATAGCTATATGAAGTATAAAATAGGAGTTTTAGGCGCAGGCACATGGGGAATAGCACTTGCAAGGATGCTTGGCAACGCAGGCAACAGCGTACAGGTATGGTCTGCTCTGCCGGATGAGATCGAGGAATTATCCCGTACACGCATACATAGAAATCTGTGCAATATGGTGATACCCGATTGTATAGGCTTTACATCTGAAATTAGTGAAGTTATCGCAGAAAAAGACATACTGCTGTTTGCTGTCCCGTCAGTTTATATCAGATCGACAGCCCGTCTTGCTGCACCTTTATATTCGGGACAAATAATCGTTGATGTAGCAAAAGGCATAGAGCCTGACACGCTTATGACGATGAGTGAAGTTATCAGGTCCGAGATACCTGATGCTAAGGTAGTTGCGCTGTCAGGTCCTACTCATGCCGAGGAAGTGGCTAATGATCTGCCTACTACGATAGTATCTGCTTGTGAGGATATCGGATCAGCTGAATTTGTGCAGTCTGTTTTTTCAACACCGTCTATGAGAGTTTATACTAATACTGATATCAAGGGCGTAGAGATATGCGGAGCGCTGAAAAATATTATTGCGCTTGCGTCAGGAATGGCTGCGGGGCTTGGCTTCGGTGATAATACACGAGCAGCACTGATAACAAGAGGTCTTGCTGAAATAGAAAGACTTGGCTTGAAAATGGGGTGCTTTTCGGAAACTTTTTCAGGGCTTGCAGGCGTAGGCGATCTTATCGTTACCGCTACAAGCAATCACAGCCGCAATAACAAATGCGGATATCTGATAGGACAAGGCTACACTCCCGATGACGCAGTTAAGCAGGTAGGCATGGTCGTTGAGGGAATAAATGCTATCCCTGCGGCAATACAGCTATCACAGAAGTACGATGTGGAAATACCTCTTATTTCTGCGGTAGATGCGGTAATAAATCATGGCATAAAGCCGCATGAAGCGGTAAAACAGCTGATGGGCAGAGACTATAAGTCGGAACTGCGCAAGCCTGTCATAGATATAAACTACGAAAACGCTGTATTGCACAATGCGGCTATCAGAGTAAAAGGAGATCAAAGTATGAAAAGAGTAATAACTTACGGAACATTCGACCTGCTGCACTACGGACACATCAACCTTCTCAGAAGGGCAAAGGCGCTGGGTGACTACCTCATAGTAGTGATTTCATCTGATGAGTTCAACTGGAACGAGAAGCATAAAAAGTGCTATTTTACATACGAACAGAGAAAGGCACTGGTAGAAGCTATCCGCTATGTCGATCTTGTGATCCCGGAGGAAAGCTGGAATCAGAAGCGCTCAGATATGCATGAGTATCATATCGATACTTTTGTTATGGGCGATGACTGGAAAGGCAAGTTCGATTTCTTAAAGGAAGAAGGAGTAGAAGTAGTATATCTGCCCCGTACCCCCGAAATAAGCAGCAGTCAGATCAAAAAGGATCTCTACGATGCAAATTCCGTTGACGGCGACAGCAAAACAAGTCACGATGATATCAATACTGATCCTGATAAAGGATAAGCTGTGATGTACTTGTATTGACAATATTTAATAATGGAGGATCAAAAATGAAGCATTATCTGTTCTCTGCCGAAAAGGTACTGGAAGAGGTTCAAAGCACAAAAACAGGACTTTCTGCTGAAGAAGCAAAAAAACGCCTTGCCGAATTCGGCGAAAATAAGCTGGACGAAGCCCCGAAGCCGACACTGCTTGCACGTTTTGCCGAGCAGTTCAAAAATCCTATGATCATTGTTTTGCTTGCGGCGGCAGTCATTTCAGCAATAACAGGGATCGTCACTGAGGGCAAGCTTGAGGCGGATGTATTCATCATATTATTCGTTGTCCTTGCAAACGCAGTACTTGGTGTTTATCAGGAAAACAAGGCCGAATCTGCAATTGAAGCACTTCAGGCAATGAGTGCCGCAAACAGCAAGGTATATCGCTCAGGCGAACTTGTGGTGGTACATAGTTCCGAACTTGTTCCCGGTGATGTTATCACTCTTGAAGCAGGAGACAACGTTCCTGCGGACTGCCGTATCCTTGAAGCGGCTGCACTGAAAGCTGAAGAATCAGCACTTACAGGTGAAAGTGTTCCATCAGATAAGGACAGTGAGGTGCTGTCAGGTGACGAAGTACCGCTTGGTGACCGCAAAAATATGCTTTATATGGGCAGCAGTATCGCTTACGGACGTGCTGAGGCAGTTGTTGTTGCAACAGGCATGGAGACAGAAATGGGTAAGATCGCAGGTGCTATCGCATCAGCTGACGATGATGAAACACCGCTTCAGAAAAGTCTTGATCAGCTCAGCAAGATACTGTCTGTAGCAGTTCTCTGTATCTGTGTGTTCATTCTTTGCATCAGCGTTGTGCAGATGCTTGTGAATGACGGAAGGATCACACTTCCGAAATTCCTTGAGACCTTTATGGTATCAGTAAGCCTTGCTGTCGCCGCTATACCTGAGGGACTTGCCGCAGTTGTCACCGTTGTGCTTAGTATCGGTGTAACGAATATGTCAAAGAGAGGCGCAATAATCCGCCGTCTTACCGCAGTTGAAGCTCTTGGCTGTGCACAGGTGATATGCAGCGATAAGACAGGTACACTAACTCAGAACAAAATGACTGTTGTAAATGAGTACACATCTGACAAGGAACTCCTTGCTTCCGCTATGGCACTTTGCTGTGATGCGGTACTCAATACAGATGAAACTGTAACAGGTGAACCTACAGAAGCTGCGCTGGTAGCTTACGCTAATAAATGCGGATTAAAAAAATATGATCTTGAAAAGGAATTCCCACGAGTTGCTGAAGCACCGTTTGATTCGCTCCGTAAGATGATGTCGACTGTTCACCGCAAAGATAACGGCTTCGTACAGTACACGAAGGGTGCTCCCGATGAAGTGCTGCGCTGCTGTACACATATCCTGGACGGAGGAAATGTTCGCCCAATGACCGATGATGACCGCAATGCAATACTTGCAAAGAACAAGGAACTGGCAGATCAGGCACTTCGTGTGCTTCTTGCTGCTTACCGTGAATACAGCGAGATCCCCGCTGATATATCTCCTGCTTCACTGGAAAAGGAACTCATCTTTATCGGTATGACAGGTATGATCGACCCTGTACGTCCCGAGGTCAAGGACGCTATCGGTCTCTGCCGCACAGCAGGCATCCGTCCTGTAATGATAACAGGCGACCACTGCGATACTGCCGTTGCTATTGCAAAGGAACTTGGTATACTCAGTGAGGGTCAGAAGGCGCTGACAGGTGCAGAGCTTTCAAAGATACCCGATGATGAATTTAATGATACAGTTGATCAGTACAGCGTTTATGCCCGTGTACAGCCTGAGCATAAGGTGCGTATCGTAAATGCATGGCGCAAGAAGGATATGACCACAGCTATGACAGGTGACGGCGTTAACGATGCACCGTCCATAAAGAGCGCAGATATCGGCGTGGGAATGGGCATCACAGGTACAGATGTTACCAAAAACGTTGCTGACATGGTGCTTACCGATGATAATTTTGCAACCATTGTTGGAGCTGTTGAGGAAGGAAGACGTATTTACGATAATATCCGCAAGGCTATACAGTTCCTGCTTTCAAGCAACCTGAGCGAAGTACTTTGTATCCTTATGGCTACTCTTGCACTGGGAGGAGAAAAGCTTTTCAGCCCTGTGCATCTTCTGTGGATAAATCTTGTTTCTGACTGTTTCCCGGCAGTTGGTCTTGGTATGGAGGCTGCTGAAGATGGTATAATGAAGCGTAAACCCCGAAAGAGCGGAACGCACATCTTCTCAGACGGTATGGGTATAAATCTGCTCTGGCAGGGCTTTGTGATCGCTGCTCTGACATTTATATCATACATGATAGGACGCCGTACTTCCGCCGAAACAGGTACAACTATGGCTTTCCTGACACTTTCCGTATGCGAGATGCTTCACGCATGGAATATGAGAAGCCTTAAAGGTTCGGTATTCAGTCTTAAACACAGCAATAATTTCCTGCTTTTCTCTGTACTGGCTTCAATGATGCTTACTCTCCCGATAATATTCGTTCCGGTACTGAGAAATGTATTCTCACTGGTTCAGCTCAGCGGTACACAGCTTCTTTACGCAATCCTCCTTGCAGCTGCTATAGTTCCGATCGTAGAGATCGTTAAAGCTGTACAGCGTTCAAAGGACAGAACTGTGCAGTAACTTATTAAGACGAAATAGTTTATATCTTGAAGAAGACCTCCATGCAAAATGGGGGTCTTTTAATGTATTGATGTTACAATCAACTCTCGAATAGCAGATACATATTTTTGTGAAAACGGGCAGTTATGACATTCAAAGAAATCACAGGCAACCAATGGTTGTTTTACTGTATCTGAGGTTGAATCAAGTGTAAATAGATTTGTTTGTTCTCAACCACTTTACGTGATATAATATTATCATAGAAATATACTATCTGTACTTTTGAAGGATGGTATTATTTATGGTTTTTAAAAAAAAGATGATCGCAGTTGCAGCAGTATTTGCCTGCGTCTTACAGTCAGCTGCTGCAACAGGTAATGCAGCGGATAGTATGAAGTATGAGGCTGAAGACGCCAAAATTACAGGCACTCTTGAAAGAATGTATAAGCTCACAGAACAGGGAAGTGCAAATGCAGACTGTTCGGGCAAGAATGACGGAGTAACGAACAGTGATGCGCTTGCTATCCAGAAGTTCATGCTCAGGCTTATAGACAAGCTTCCTGAAGCTTGATATATCATATGGTATTCTGAATTCCAAACTCCCCTTTTTCGGAAGGGGAGTTTTATCATTATAGCTTTGACTATGCATGGGACAGTATCCTTTTTGCGTGAATTATTTGCACGGAATTCAATTTTTAAAATATCAGGTCATGAAACAAGAAATTTATGTAGGGAACACCGCACTCGGCGTTCTACAGTCTAAGAAAAAGCCGCAAATTGGAACGGCGGGTGACTCCCCACAGTGTGGGGAGATGGCAGCAGGACAGAGGGGAGGGCACGTGTCAAGTGCGCCGTTCCATACAAATTAATACTTCTAATCAATAAAATTGAATTCCCTGAATTATTTGCTTCAAACCTTGCAATTATTATACTGATGTGATATAATAGAAGTACTATCAATCTGGAATCGGAGGATCAACTATGTTATCTGATATCGAAATCGCACAGAATACCGAAATGAAGAAAATATATGAGGTCGCTGCAGACCTCGGACTTTCTGAGGATGATCTCGAGCCGTATGGTCACTATAAGGCTAAGATATCCGAAAATGTCTACACTAAGCTTGCAGACAAGGAAGACGGCAAACTCATCCTTGTTACAGCTATAAATCCTACTCCCGCAGGAGAGGGAAAAACTACCGTCAGCGTAGGCCTTGCTGATGCTATGAACAAGATTGGCAAGAAGACCGTTCTCGCTCTCCGTGAACCGTCACTGGGACCTGTTTTCGGAATGAAGGGCGGCGCAGCAGGCGGCGGATATGCTCAGGTAGTTCCTATGGAGGATATCAACCTCCATTTCACAGGCGATATGCACGCTATTACAGCTGCAAACAATCTGCTCTGCGCTATGATAGACAACCACCTCCAGCAGGGAAATGAACTGAAAATAGATCAGAGAAGGATACTTTTCAAGCGCTGCATGGATATGAACGACCGTGCGCTGAGAAATATCCTTATCGGTCTGGGCGGAAAGGCAAACGGCGTTCCACGTGAAGACGGCTTCAACATCACGGTTGCATCCGAGATCATGGCTATTCTTTGTCTGGCATCCGATATTGCCGACCTGAAGGAGAGACTGGGAAATATCCTCGTTGCATACAATACAAACGGCGAGCCTGTCTATGCACGTGAAATAGGTGCCTGCGGAGCTATGACTGCTCTGCTCAAGGACGCTCTCAAGCCGAATCTGGTACAGACTCTGGAGAACAATCCTGCATTCATTCACGGCGGTCCTTTTGCTAATATC
>JAFOMV010000239.1 GCA_017418765.1 Ruminococcus sp.
AATATACCAAAGGTCTGTCTGAAATTCAGATCACCCAATGAGGTGCTTGAAGATTACCTGTCGGTGATGTGGTGAGCCGCCGCAAATTCACCTCACTCCGTCGCCTACGGCTCCTACATGAGGTGAATTTGCCATTATCTGCTTAACATCTTATTTTTTGAGGGTTAGTGTCCAAGATCATTGACAAGTGTACACTACGCAATCACGATACGCTCGTAAACTCGCTTACTTTTGTAAGAACGATGAGTTTCAGGTCGCTCGCCGGCTTGTTAAATTGAATGTTATATGTAGGGGCGCTTTCCGAGCGCCCTCGGAATACCGCCATGACCGCCTGTGGTGCGTAAATTTGCAGGAACGCCGCACCTTACTTCATTTACAGCTTGACTAATCAAAGCCGAATTGATATAATAGTATAAAGTGATTTTTTCTTTTATCAGAGGCACCTGCTGTTGCTGTTAATGGTTACATATAGAAAAAAGAGATACTATCGCTGCAGCGGAGAATATCTTTGGTGAGAGAAGTGCTTTTTGTTATAACGTCTACAGAACAATGGGCATAGGCGGCCCGTTCTCAGGAGGTTTTAGTATAGGCAAAGGAGTATATATGAAAGATGAGGAGTGTTTTCAGGGAAAAGCCTAAAGTCTCTCCAAAGGATATACTTTATATTCTGGTGATAGTGCTGTTCCTATTTATAATAATCGTTTTATACAGAAATGATACATTAAGCAGGTCCGAGGCTTATTTTCCTATGACGCAGTGCTGGACGGATGAAAACGGCGAAAATATATCTCTCAGGGATCTCCCTGATGGGAAAGCCGTGTCGCTGAAAGCTGATATCGGGAGCATAGAAATAGAAAACAGAAAGTTTTGCATCAGGAGCGTTGACACATTTCTGGATGTTTATGCAGACGGGCAGAATGTGTATTCCTACCATCCCGATATCCCACGTATTCTCGGCAAGTCATATGGTATGTACGTGCATATCATCAATTTGCCTGAGGGAACTGATATCCTTGAACTTAGGGCAGAACCGATATTCAAAACGACACACGCAACTCTGCGGAATGCTGTCATTGAGGATTCGGGAAAGTATATAGCCGATCTGTACAAGGATAACCTTCTTGCATTTATAAGATCGAATATCACTATGCTGATAGGGGTGGTATTCCTTATTATGGGGCTGTCAAACATAATGTTCAGACGGAAGACAGAACTGGATTTTATTTCTTTCGGTGCAATGTGCGTGATGTTCGGGTTTGCAGGCCTTAATGATACCTATATATTACAGCTTATAACACAGCATCCTGCTGTCATAAGAGTTGTAACGTACATATGCGTTATTTTTCTGCCATATCCTGCGCTTGCTTTTTTTGCCAGTGCGGGCAAAAGCAGGGATACAAAGCTTATGCCGATGATGAAGACGCTGTGCTTACTGAATTTTGCAGTTACGGTGATCCTTACATATATGGGTATATCCGATTATTTCCACATGGTGATCGTTTCGCACTGTATAATAATCCTTGATTTTTTTGCATCGGCTTTTCTGGTCATACGTGCAGCAAGAGAACATCTGATAAGCCAAAATCTTATCATATGCCTTTCTGTAGGTCTTGCCATGTGCATAATTGGCGCAGGTATAGATATGCTTCGGTATCATCTTGGCTGGGATAACGGCTATTCAAGCTATACAAGGATAGCGGTATTGGTATTCATGATGATAATCGGCATATATATTATGGCTGAACAGCTTCGTTCCATGCAAAGGAAGCAGAATGAGGATATGCAGTTTATCAGGGAGATAACCGAATCATTTGCTAAGGTCATAGATATGAAGGATAAGTATACCAAGGGCCATTCTGCACGTGTGGCAAAATATACCGCAATGCTTGCACGTGAACTGGGATACGATGAGGAAACTGCCGAGAAGTACTTCCGTATAGCCTTGCTGCATGATATCGGAAAGATAGCTATCCCGTCGCCTGTACTTAACAAGCCGGGCAAGCTGACTGATGAGGAGTATGAGATAATAAAATCCCATACCGTAAAAGGCTATGAGGCGCTTAAAAATATCAGCATAATGCCTGAACTTGCAGTAGGTGCAGGTTCACACCATGAACGCCCTGACGGAAAGGGCTATCCCAACGGACTGAAAGGCGATGAGATACCAAGAGTAGCACAGATAATTGCAGTTGCCGATACTTTTGATGCCATGTATTCTGACCGTCCGTACCGTAAGCGTATGGACTTTGAAAAGGCAGTATCCATAATCAATGAAGTCAAAGGAAGTCAGCTCACAGAAGATGTTGTTGATGCTTTTATGCGTCTTGCGGAAAAGGGCGAACTTCGCAGCAGCAGTGATACGATCTCTGAGAATGACAAATAAAAACACCGCACAAAGACGATAGAATGATCTTTGTGCGGTATCTTTTTAGTTTATGCTGAGTGAATCCCAGTCAAAATCAGTGAATGAATCAACTGAACGATAATGGGTGATATCTGCGCCCTCATCGACATAAAGCTCTCCGTTTTCGAGCTGAGCAACAGAAACGAGTTCGCCGTCATCGTAGAGCTCAATACAGCCGCTTTCGTCTGCTTCCCACGTATATTCGGTGACAACGGCTTCGCTGTCAGTTCCTCCTGCACGGAAAACAGCAGTGTTATCCTTCATTATCTCTATCTGGAACAAAGCTTCAAGAGGGATGCCGTATATCTCGTCATTGAATACTTCACCGTCTATTTCGTAGTAGCTGCATTCCCATTTGCCTACATAATCCTCGGGAGCAGTTCCATCGGCTTCAACGTCAAGAACGGGTATACTGATCTCTCCGCCGTTAAGTTCGGTCATTGCATCGTAAGCAGCCTGTTCAAATGATGTGAACTCATCGGTCTTTTCCATGTATATTTTCAGGCCCTCACCGTTTGTGAGTATGAGATGGTCTGCTTTTATGCTGCCGTATATCTCGTTTTCGCCTTTCAGCTTGATCGACCTGCCCTTGAATTCCCATGAGTATTCCTTTGGGGTATCATCAGGAAATCCCGAACCCATAGAAGCTGTTCCGCCCTCGGATATTTCAAGCTGGAATATTTTATCTATCGGTACCTCTTTGTAGTAGAGGTCATAGACATCTTCCTTTTCTATTATCCTGACAGCCTCCCATTTCCCGTAGAAATCAGATATCTCCGTCTTTTTCGGCGGAGCTGTAGTCTCCTCCTCCGCAGGGGAAGTATCAGTTGTCTGTACTTCGCTTGTCTGTGCAATGTCAGAGGAGGCGCTGTTTTTATCAGAGCTGTCTGAGCAGCCTGATATGGCAGTCAGCACGGCGGTGATGAATATTAAGAATGTTGCTTTTTTCATTGTTATCTCCTTTGTCTTTATTGCTGTAACATTGAGCTCAAGTCAAGATTGCCGAAAAGCTTCTTCATAGCTTCGGTATCTACAGGACTGTATTCATCGACTTTTACCATGTATATCTCAGCGTTCGATCTGGATATGACCAGTTTTCCGTCTTTCGGCTCAAATTCCATAACACTTTCATCCTTGTCGGGCTGTGAGACCGTGAGTATGACTTTTCCGTCTTTGATCTTCCAATGAGCAGTTATACCGTCCTTTGAAGGATCCTTCACGTTTTCCATCGGAGACTTCCATTCTGCTGAGCCGCTGCTGTTTAGTTCAAACCTCATAATAGCATTGAGAGGTATACCGCTGAGCTCGGTTATATGTGAATCGTTGAGCACCATCTCGGATGCCTCCCATTTGCCTGCATAGGCTTCTCTGCCTCCGCAGCCTGTAAAGCAGAATAAGATCATGGTCACAATAAAAAACAGGTATCTCTTTTTCATATTATCCTCCTTTATGTGATACGGGCGGTCACTTTGCAGCTTTGCCTGTATTTTGTTCTTCAGCCTTTACAAGATGTGTTTCCACCATGCCTGCATCCTCTTTCTCAAGGCTGACAAGGTTGCCGCTTATATATTCAAAAACTCTGACCTTTTCGCCCTTTTCCTCGAAAAGGACTTCAAGATCACCGTCAGGAGAAACAGTCCAGCTCAGCATTTCTGTTTTTCCGCCGTAAGGGGTGAAAGTGCCTGTACCGTCTTCCTTGAAAACATATCTGTCTATATCGAATTTAATTCCGTCCTGATTATTTATAAATACTACCGATGTTTCCCACGTTCCCTGAAACAGCGAATGAAGCTCCTCATCGGAAAGCTTGTTGACGGATTCTACAGAGACTTTTACGTCAGATGCCTCTTTTTTTGCAGCATTTCCGCAGCCGGCCGCAGTCAGCATTGCCATAAGTATAACTGCTGTCATGCAGAAATATCTTTTCATTTATCTTCTCCTTTTGCTTTATCATTCAGTACCCCGGGATCAAAAGCTGTCAGCCTGTCTACTTTCCCGAACCAAATCTCGGTCTTTTCATCGGAACGCAGCAGCAGCCTTTCATCTTCTGTATATTCCAGTGAGAGCACATCTGAGGAACTCTCGCCGTAAAGTTTAAGAGTGCTGTCCTCCGCTTCCCATTTAAGCGCCTGTTTGCCGTTTTCGCCGTAAAGCACAGATATCGGGGAATCCAGATAGCCTGTACCATCCTCGGCAATAGCAAGATTATAAACAGCGCTTACAGGTATTTTCGGATCAAGATAGTATTCATCGTATACGCCTTCATCTGTTACTACTTTGATGCACTCCCAGTATCCGCCGTATTTTGCGTACGGATCATCTATATATTTATGACTGCACCCCGACAGGAGAAGGACTGCCGATACAGCACATAGCAGTATTTTTTTCATGATTGCCACCTTTTAGCCCGTGAGGATATACCTGATCAGGGCATATTTTTTGTTGTTCGCTCCCTTGATAAAGTCTGAACAGCTAATACGAAGGATCGGCAGTAAAAGACAAGACTTAAGGCAACACCGCACAAAGCCCGCCTGACGGCTTTGCACTGAGAACCTGTCCACATAGGGATTCATGCACGTCTTTTCGTCAAATTTTGCCGGTGACTGCGTTAAAAATCCTTGAAGGGCGACAGCCCGTCGGCGGAT
>JAFOMV010000240.1 GCA_017418765.1 Ruminococcus sp.
CGACAATAAGGTATGGGATGCCCTTGAAGACGTTATCAAGGATCACCCTGTTATGCTGAACCGTGCCCCCACGCTTCACCGTCTGGGTATCCAGGCATTCGAGCCTATCCTTGTAGAAGGCCGTGCTATCAAACTCCACCCACTGGTTTGCTCTGCGTTCAACGCTGACTTCGACGGCGACCAGATGGCTGTACATCTTCCTCTTTCAGCAGAAGCACAGGCTGAGGCACGTTTCCTCATGCTGGCTGCAAACAACCTGCTGAAGCCTTCAGATGGTAAGCCTGTTGCTGTTCCTTCACAGGATATGGTACTTGGTTCATACTATCTGACTATGGATAAGCCGGGCGAACCCGGTGAGGGTAAGGTATTCCGTGACGTTAACGAAGCCCTTATGGCTTATAACGAGCATGATGTATCTCTCCACGCAAATATCAAGGTAAAGATAACCAAGGATATCGGCGATAAGAAGGTATCAAAGATAATCGATGCTACAGTAGGACGTCTTATCTTCAATGAAAATATCCCACAGAATCTTGGCTATGTTGACAGAACCAACTCTGATAAGCAGTTTGATCTTGAAGTTGCATTCCTCGTTGGCAAGAAGCAGCTCTCTGATATCATTGAGCGCTGCATAAAGATACATGGCACAACAACTACTTCCGAAGTTCTTGACCGTATCAAGGCTCTCGGATATAAATACTCAACAAGAGCAGCTCTTACCGTTGCTGTCTGCGACGCTACTATCCCGCCTGCAAAGAAATCCATCCTTGCTAAGGCTGATGAGGAAGTTGCTCAGATCACATCAGAATACGAATTCGGCTATATCTCCGAACAGGAGAAGTCAAAGAAGATCATCGCTCTCTGGACTGATACCAACGATCAGGTTACAGCTGCACTGAAGGCAAACTTCGACAGGTACAATCCTATCTGGATGATGGCTGACTCAGGTGCCCGTGGTTCTATCTCTCAGATCAGACAGCTTGCAGGTATGCGTGGACTTATCGCTAATACCTCAGGTGCGGTCATCGAGATCCCGATCAGAGCTAACTACCGTGAGGGTCTTAACATCCTCGAATACTTTATCGCTTCACGAGGCGCCCGTAAGGGTCTGGCTGATACGGCTCTCCGTACCGCTGACTCAGGTTACCTTACCCGTCGTCTTGTTGACGTATCACAGGATGTTATCATCCGTGAAGAAGACTGCGGTACTACAGACGGTATCGAGGTATTCGAGATCAGAAACGGCAACGAAGTCGTTGAGCCGTTCGATGAGCGTCTTGTAGGCAGATTCCTTGCTGAGGACCTCCGTGACGAGGCTACAGGCGAGCTTATCATGTCAAGAAACAAGCTCATCACAGATGCAGACGCTAAGAAGATAATCGAAGCAGGCGTTGAGGAGATAAAGATCCGCTCCGTTCTTACCTGCCGTGCTAAGACAGGTGTATGCGCTAAGTGCTACGGTGCAAACCTTGCATTCAACAATATCGTTTCAGTCGGTGAAGCTGTCGGCGTAATCGCAGCTCAGTCTATCGGTGAGCCGGGTACACAGCTTACCATGAGAACCTTCCATACCGGCGGTGTTGCTTCTGCCGATGCTGAAGATATCACACAGGGTCTTCCACGAGTTGAAGAACTCTTTGAAAGCAGACGTCCAAAGGGCGCAGCTATTCTTTCAAGGATCACAGGTAAGATACACATCGAGGAGATCAAGACTACAACTAATATCATCGTTACTAATGATGAGACAGGCGAGTCTGAGAATTATATGATACCATACAACCTGAAAATACGTGTTCAGGAGGGCGAGGAGATAGAAAAGGGTACAAGACTTACCGAAGGTAACATTTACCCTGCTGATATCCTTAATATCCTCGGAACAAAGGCTGTTCAGAACTACATCATCAATGAAGTTCAGAAGGTTTACCGTTTACAGGGTGTTGACATCAATGATAAGCACATCGAAGTTATCGTTCGTCAGATGCTCCGCAAGGTCAAGGTAGAGGAATCAGGCAGCAGCTATCTCCTCCCTGGTACACTTGTTGACTGCAAGAAGATCGATGAGATCAACGAGGAACTTCAGGCACGTATCGATGCAGGCGAGTACGATGTACAGCTTGTACAGGTCAGTCCTGTTCTTCAGGGTATCACAAAGGCTTCATCAAATTCAGACAGCTTCATGTCAGCTGCTTCATTCCAGGAAACAACAAAGGCTCTCACAGACGCTGCTATCAGCGGTAAGAGCGACAGACTCCTCGGACTTAAAGAAAACGTTATCATCGGTAAACTCATACCTGCCGGTACAGGTATGGAGTGTTACAGAAACGTTGAAGTCGTTAAGAATGAAGGCTACACTGAGCATCAGGCTGCTCCGATCGCACCACAGATATAATTCCACAGAGAACTGTCCTTCGGGACAGTTTTCTTTTTATTGATACATTATTCCATAGCAGTAAACGCACTTGCATAATATCAAAAAATAGTGTATAATTAATGCGATGTATCATGGAGTTTATCATACTCTGTGCAATACTGTAAATGCAGAAAGGAGCTTGTTATGAATAAGATAAAAAGTTTCACCGCAGGAACAGCACTTATCATGGCTGTTTCCATGCTTACAGGCTGCGGTACAAGATCAGCCGTGACCGAAATTATAGATACGCCTATAATAACCGTTACAATAACAGAAACAGCAGCGACTGAAAATATCCAAACAAAAGCGGCTGCCGAAACAACAGCTGAGCCGGATACGGAGAGCGAGAGCCTGACATCTGCTGAAAATGAGGGCTATCCTGTTGTGGATGATTCCTATGTAGCTTACCATTTCCGCAGCAAGAGACAGCTGAATGAGCACTATGAAAAGCACGGCGCAGAATTTAACGGAGATTTTGATTACAAGTCTGCTGAAGAATATGAAGAAGGCGCCAGTGACGTGATAAATAATGATGACGCTCTCTTTAAATATGAAAAGGAGGATGGCGATGAGGTCTACTATATAGAGGATACAAACGAATTTGTCATACTCTCAAATGACGGCTTCATACGTACTTACTTCCGCCCGAACAGCGGAAAAAAATATTTCGACAGGCAATAGAAGGTGAAATATGAACCCACGTCTTCCGTATCTCCGTGACAAGACCTCAAAGCTTACGGTCTCGCCGGGGGTATATATAATGAAGAATAAAAAAAGCGATATCATATACATAGGAAAAGCGAAGAATCTCCACAACCGTGTCAGCAGCTATTTCCGTGAGAACCCTGACCATACACCTAAAGTAGCTGCTATGGTATCAAATGTGTATGACTACGATTTCATTGTCACAGACAGTGAATATGAAGCCCTCGTGCTTGAATGCAGCCTTATCAAGCAGCACAAGCCGAAGTACAATATACTTCTCAAGGATGATAAGGGATATCACTACATACGTATATCTGACGGCGAATACCCACGAATCACAAATGAAAAGAATACAAAGCAGCCTGGCCGCTATCTTGGCCCTTATACCAGCGGCTTCATTACTAAGGAGGCTGTCAGCGAGGCTAACCGTGTGTTCATGCTGCCGACTTGTCACAGGAAATTCCCGCAGGATATCGGAAAGGGCAGGCCTTGTCTCAATTATCATATAAAGATGTGCATGGGCGTCTGCCGAGGTAAGATAAGTCCCGATGATTACAGCAGCGCAGTGGAACAGGCTGTGGAATTTATACGAAGCGGCAGTGCACAGTCAGTTGACCGAATGAAAGAGGAAATGGAACAAGCTGCCGAAAATCTGGAATTTGAAAAGGCAGCTATGCTTCGTGACCGTATAGCGGCTGTAAAAAAAGCCGCAGAAAAACAGAAGATCATAAACAGCGGTGTGGATTCTGCTGACATCATAGGTATTGCTGAATACTATGACGGAGTGTATGTTTCTGTGCTGATGTACCGTGAAAACCGTCTTTATGACAAGGCGGTGTTTGAACTTGAAAAGGCTGCCCCCGATGAGGATATCCTCGAACAGTTCATGCAGAATTTTTACTTCGGTAAAGAGGATATACCTAAAACAATTATAATTGACCATATACCCGATGAGGCAGGGCTTATCGAGGAAATGCTCGAAAAGCAGTCAGGGCGTAAAGCAAAGCTTCATGTACCGCAGAAAGGCAGACAGCTTGAACTTCTTCGTCTTGCCAAAAATAACAGCGCTGAGTATGCGGCTATAAAGAATGACCGCACAGGCAAAGAAGTCATCGCTCTCGAACAGCTTGCCAAAAGTCTCGGACTTTCAAAGCCGCCGCGCTATATCGAAGCATATGATATCTCCAACCTTTCGTCTGAATCAATGGTTGCGGGAATGGTGGTGTTCGAGGACGGCAGACCACTGAAAAAAGCCTACAAGCGCTTTACGGTAAAGGAACAGGAACTACAGAATGATTACGGCAGTATGCATGAGGTGCTGAAACGCCGACTTATGCATATCGTCGATCAGGAAGGCGACGAATACTTCACACGCACTCCCGACCTGATACTCCTCGACGGCGGCAAGGGGCACGTAAATGCGGTTGCACCCATACTGCGTGAACTGGGGCTTAATATCCCCCTTTTCGGCATGGTCAAGGATAACAAACACCGCACCCGTGCTATTGCTACAGGAGGCCGTGAGATACAGATCAACGGTCTGCGCTCGGCTTTTGACCTTGTTACAAGGATACAGGATGAGGTGCACCGCTACTCAGTAGCATTCATGCATTCAAAGCATAAGAAAAAGACATACAGCTCAGAACTTCAGACAGTGAAGGGGATAGGGGAGAAGAAGGCGGCAAAGCTGATGATGAAATACAAAACGAAGGCGAATCTTCTTCAGGCTTCTCCTGATGAGCTTGCAGTCACAGCCGGTGTTAGCCTTGAAACAGCGCAAGAACTCTGGGTAGTTCTTCATAACTGAACATTATAATATGTATAATTCACTGTGAAATGCCTGAAGTAGACGGATATAGTTTTTTCTGTTTATTGTCATTTGTTCTAAATCTGAATGCTTTTCAAAAAAAACTAAGCGACATATATTGACTAATTTGTATAAAAATAGTATAATATTATTGTTTGTATAATTTGTATATCTTCGTGATGTACGAAATAACATTGAAAAGGAGATGTTCGTTTTGAACACAGATTCAATCGCATTTGATCTTGGCTGTAATTTCGACTATGCTTTATTCGATATAGTCGATAAATATGACAAAAAACATGCCATCAGAAGCTTTTTTGGAAAGCTCAAGAACGATGGCCTCCCAGGTGGAAGAAATGCTGCTATCATCCCTGATTTTACATATGATCAGCTTGCCGATTACGTAAAGAAGTGTGATGAGCACGGTATCCAGTTCAACTATCTTATTAATCCGCTTGGTATGGATCAGACTGAGAATGATCCTGTTATGGGCAAAAAGATACGTCAGTTTCTCCATGATGCCTATGATCTCGGTATAAGAGCTTTCACACTCAACTCACCGCTTCTTATCAAATATGCAAAGAGTGAATTCAAGGATATTTTCATTACTCTCGGACTTTACGCATATCCATCAACTATTCAGGCTGTTGAATATTGGAGAAACTGGGGCGTTGACGAGATCACTCTCGATCATTGCTATAACAGAAGATTCGATCTTCTCAGAGCACTTCTTCTTCAGTATAAGGACACTGATCTTCATCTGCGTGTCATAGCTAATAACCTTTGTCTGAGAGAATGTCCGTTCAGACTGGCTCATAGTTCTTTTGTCGGACATTCTGATCCTGATCTTATGTCAATGGACTATTCACTTATAAACTGCGCTTATAAAAAGGTAACTCATCCTGCTGCTATCCTTACTTCAGAATGGATACGTCCTGAAGATGTTCATTACTACAGAGAGCTTGCTGAAGAAACAGGCTATAAGCACCTTTCCCTCAAATTGGTAGACAGAACACGTGCTACACCTTTCCTTGAAAATGTTGTAAGAGCTTACATGGCTGAGTCTTATGCAGGAAATCTTCTTGATCTCCTCAACTGGCCGCAGAACAAGGCAATGGCTAATATTCCTACCGGAAAGGGTAATGGTCAGGTCGGCAGACCTCCTGTAAATATCAAGAACATGGATCTTATCAGACCAGAGGCAATGATGGCTTATGGAAGAACTATGAATCTTCCTCATATATATGTCGATAACAAAAAGCTGGATGGCTTCCTTGATCACTTCATCAACAACTATAACTGCAACAATAGTCTCTGCATGAATGATATTCTTGAAAATGGCGAGACTTCTCCAAATGCTTGCGGTCATTGCTCAGGATGGGCTAAGAAGGTTATTTCTTATGATGAGCAGGAAGTTGCTGAGTGGACAAAGATTGCTGAGAGCGTTCTTCAGACCCTCCAGAACGGTACACTCTATAAAGAAGCATAATAAACCTATAGATATAACTGCTGAATGATATAATCCGCAGAGTTGTGACAGCGTTTCACAGCTCTGCGGATTTTTTAATCTTTACTAATTGTATAATTAATACGATTAATACAAAATTTAATGATTTTAAACTAAATTATCATTAAACTATTGAAATTGCGTTAATAACATGATATAATATACTCATAAAGATTTATATAGAGGAGTGTTGCCTTATGAAGGATCATGTCAAAAGATTATCTGCCATTATGGGGTGTTCCATTGCTATATCATGTTGTTCTGCTGTGAGCGCTGTTGCCAGCGTTGAGCCTAACCCCGTTATAAGCCGTGGTGTACCGGCATATTCAGGTGCAAATCCGTATACTGCTTCCGCCGCTAATGATGAACAC
>JAFOMV010000241.1 GCA_017418765.1 Ruminococcus sp.
CCGAGCGCCCTCATTTTTTCTCGTCGGTCAAGCCGAGAGAAACAAGTGCAGACCAGCCGAACAGCGTAGCTTTGCTCGCTGTTCTACTTTTCAGGGAGGGCTCTGCCCTCCCCCTTACCCCCACCTGCCAAAGGGATGTGATCCCTTTGGAAACCCGACGTGCGCCTTCGGCGCTTTTTATTTGCTTACAGCTGCCGCTGTTTCCAGTGCTATCTCCATCATATCACGGAATGAAGTCTGTCTCTCCTCGGCAGATGTGGAAAGTCCTCTGAGCGGACAATCTGAAACTGTGAATATTCCCAGTGCGTTTTTACCTGCCCTTGCGGCATTCATATACAGCGCCGCAGTTTCCATCTCAATGCCGAGAACTCCCATTTTCTGCCAGTCGGCAAGGCTGTCAGCGTCATCGTAGAAAGTATCGGATGAGAGCACATTTCCCACGTGGAAGTGGCTTCCCTTTTCCTCAGCCGCCTTTACAGCCGCAGACAGAAGTGACCATGAAGCTGTCGGGGCATATGTTCCCGGTAGGCGGTACTGTGCAGCATAATTTGAATTAGTGCTTGCGCTCATACTAATTATGACATCCCTGAGTTCAACTTTGTCAGCGACTGCACCTGCTGTACCTACACGGATTATGTTTTCCACATCGTATTCGTTGAAAAGCTCCCATGAGTAAATACCTATGGAAGGCATACCCATGCCGCTTCCCTGAACGGATACGGGAACTCCCTTATAAGTGCCTGTGAAGCCGAGCATACCTCTTACTTCATTGTAGCATACAGCGTTGTCAAGATAGGTTTCGGCGATGAATTTTGCCCTCAGCGGATCTCCCGGCATTAGTACGGTTTTTGCGATATCGCCTTTTTTTGCGTTATTGTGTGGTGTTGACATAGATATACCTCCTTAATATATTTTACATGGTTCGGTGTTGACTTAAGCTCTTTTCAGAAGCTTATTTACTGTGGTTAGAAGTGACTGAAAATTCATGGCGATTATAACTGCGGCAATGATCGCTGCCCATAACAGATACAGCTTCACTTCAGTCATCATTACAGCGCACATTACCAGAAGCAGAACTGTATTCAATACGTTCTTAGGTGCGTTGAATCTGAAAGGCACATAGTATCTTGCGTCTATGATACGTGCCCAGAAGCATATGAGATAGCTGAGAAGAGTTGCGATAGCCGCACCGTTTATGCCCCATACAGGTATGAGGAAATAGTTCATGGGGATGTTTACAGCGCAGGCGGCAAAGGCTGTCCAGAATGAATTTTTCGGGTGCTTTGTTGCGGAATAGATACTGCCGAGAAACTGGTCAAAGCACATGAACACAACAGCCGCTACAAGTACAGGCACATAGAGATATACCGATGAATATTCAGAGTAATTCTTTGAAACTACCAGTATCGATGTCACGAACCTGACAAGGAGTATCAGTCCTGCCGAGGCGATGAACATGATGGCTTCATATGCTGAAAAAACTTTTTCATAGAACCTGTTGCGGTCTGCGGAATCGTTTTCGGTTATAGCTGACATATTCCATGCCTGAAAGAAAATGGTAGAAACCATTGAGATAAGTCCGGGGATAACGTTGGCATATTCGTAAATTCCTGCGGCAGATCTTCCAAGCTGATGGATATCGCTGTGCATCTGTGTAAGGAAAAGTCTGTCGGAAAGGCTGGTAATGGTCCACATTACTATCGTAGGGATAAGCGGTACAGCAAATCTCAGCATTTCCTTCACCAGCTTGTTATTATAATAGTGTATGCCCGAATATTTTTTCAATCCGCCTGCAATGAAAAGGAAAACGGCTGAAAGGAGATCAGAACAAATGGTAGCCAGCATGAAGCCCTTGACGCCCATGTGCAGACCTGCGATGAAGGTCACGTTGAAAATGAAGAATGTGAGAGTAGCCAGTATACCGTCAAGTGAGAATAATTTTACTTTGTCCAGTGAACGTACAAACTGCTGACACAACATTCTCAGCGATGATGTTATAACATAAACGATAAGCAGGAAAGTATAACCTTTTAGGAAGTCCAGCGCAGGTATAAGGCTTAGCAGAGGCACTGTCAGCGCTAACAGGAACATCCCGGCTGTTGTCATCACAGCAGATGAAGTGAAGACTTTGCGTTTGTCGTAGTTTTTATCAAGTCCGAATCGGATAAGATATTCCTGCAAGGCGAACGTAAAGATAGGCTGCAACAAAAGCGCTGTAGTAAACAGCAGACTCTTGATGCCTGAGTCTTCAGGGCTGAATTTGGCTGTATACAGCCTTGTAAGCAGGAGTACCAGTATCTTTGAACCGAAAGTTCCGATAGCAAAGACCATGGTATTGAAAGCAAGTTTTTTGTATTTGTTCATCGGTATTATCTTCCTTATATTGTTTTTGTGATAATTTTATTATATCACATAATAAAGCATGAATCAATATTTTTCGTTGTTTCACCACGCAAATTCATTTTGTTGATCGGTATTTCTGAATACCGGCGGTGCTGACTGATAACAGCAGCCTGATTTTGTGTATTTATTTGTATTGTACTAATACGTGATGATCTTTTATTCAAAGCATATCCTGCATATAAATTAAAATATGTAACCGTGTTAATTTTAAATTAATAAATATTGTTAAATATCAACAATATGTGTTGACAAAATGATAATATTGTGTTATACTGACGGTGTAAAATATAGAAAAATATCCCGTTTAAACAAAAGTACATACAAAAACCAAAAACATCATGTAAACCAATAACGTAAACTCAACGAGAAGGCTGTCATGATATATTTCCTGACAGCTCAGCGAATGGCAGGTTTTTGAAATGAATGTTCACAAATTAACAGCGATGGCTTCTGTTGGCATTCTGGCTTTTCAGTGCGCTCCTTTAGCAGTGTCTGCGGCGGAAAAGCCCGTCAGTGTACGATATGTTGACGATTCAAAAAACATCATAAGCGGTGCAGAATATACTATTATGATCAAACTCAGCAATAAATACATTGCAGCTGATAATAACGGAAATGTTCAGCAGTGGGATAAAAATGGCAGCAGCACGAAATGGTGCATAGAATCGGTTGGAAATGGTGCTTGCAGGATAGTTTCAGCAGATGATCACAGCAAAGCAATGACAGTTGAGAACGGCAATAACAAAAACGGAAATAATATTTTTCTGTCGGATTATCAGGATAGCCCCTCTCAGCATTTCATTATCCACAAGGCTAATGAAGCATACTATATAACAGCTGAGTGTTCGGGCAATGCAGCTCTTGATGTCTTTGACCAGAGCAAAGAAAACGGCGCAAATATCGATCAGTGGGATTACTGGGGCGGAGATGGACAGACTCTCTACATTCAGCCTGCTGATAATAAGTATCGCCTTATAAGAGGCGATATAGACGGCGATGGAGAGCTCTCATTCCATGACCGTATACTCATGGCGAAAGGCATATCCTACGGATTCGACGATGCCGCAAAAGTTGTTGCAGATATGAACGGCGACGGTAAAGCAGATCAGGCAGATTTTAAAGTGATGACGGATTTTCTGCTCGGAAACAGAGTTAATGCTGAGACATACTGCACTATCCCCTACACTAACAATAATGTTCCTCAGCAGAATACAGAGCCTGAACAGAAACCAAATCAGGCTCAGGAAGACTATGTAGCTTATCTTTTCGCTTATTTCAGCGGAAATGCTCCAAATCAGGAAAAACTTTTCTACGCTGTAAGCGTGGATGGTTATAATTTCAAGACACTTAACGGCGGCAAGGCTGTATGGAGTTCAAATGTAGGAACGAAGTGCATCCGTGACCCGTATATATTCAAGGGCGAAGACGGTTTCTATTACCTCCTTGCAACAGATATGAAAGCTACAGCAGGATGGGACAGCAACCGCAACATTCTTACAGCAAAGTCATCAGACCTTGTTAACTGGAAAGAAGTAACTATCATACCTATAGCAAATGCATCACCGAATATGAAGGGCGCAGACCGTGCATGGGCACCACAGGCTATATATGACCCTGAAAAGAAGTCATATATGATATACTTCGCAGCAAGAGTTCCGGGTATAGACAACAGAACTATCATGTATTACGCTTACAGTAAAGACCTGAAAAAGCTGGATACTGACCCTAAGATACTTATTGCTCCGAAAAACGGAAATGATGCTATAGATTCCGATATCATCTTTGAAAACGGCAAGTATTATATGTATTATAAGAACGAAACGAACAAGCGTATATACCTTGCCAAAGCAGATCACGCCAATGGCCCTTATACCGAAATAAAGCAGGTATCTGAGGGAAGCAGAGGCGTAGAAGGTCCGAATATCTACAAGAAGATCGGAACAAATAAATGGCTTATGATGTCAGATGCTTACAGGGACAGATTCTATGTTATGCAGGAGACCACAGACCTTGAAAACTTCAAAACTGTAGACAGAAAAGCATACAGCTTTGATTTTACTCCCCGACATGGATATGTAATACCTATCACCGCAGAGCAGTATAATGCACTGACTAAAAATTATCCGTCAGCAGGCTTGCCTAAGCTGCCGAATAATAAGTGATAATATAGAAGGAAAAAGGCAGGAAAAGGAAGGGATCACTGATCCGAAGAAGCACCGTACATTTTTGTGCGGTGTTTCTTTTTTTATGCGATTCTCATATAACACTTCTCCACATATTATTGAAGAAGAAAGCTTTTCCACGCATTTTTGATAAGACTGCTATGTTGTGAAAATGCTGTTTTTTGTTCTATAACTTATGGTATATTTATCTAAAAAGGACAAAAATGCATAAACCCCTTGACAAAAGGCAATAATAGTGATAAATTATAGTTAGCACTCGGAGAGCGAGAGTGCTAAAACCTTTTAAGGAGTGTGTGATCGTGGACGAAAGAAAGCTGAAAATCCTCGCCGCTGTGGTTGACGAATATGTCCGTACAGGCGAACCTGTCGGCTCGAAAGCGATCTCAAAGCTGGACGATATAAATGTTTCAGCCGCTACTATCAGAAACGATATGGCAGCTCTGGAACAGCTCGGTTATCTCGAACAGCCCCATACCTCAGCAGGCAGAGTCCCTACCTTCAAGGGATACAGGCTGTATATCGACGAGCTGATGACTGCTCCTACACTTTCAGATGAGGAAAAGTCAAGGCTTGACAGTATGCTGGGCGATAAGGATACTCCCGAAGAACTTCTCGTTCAGAATGCCGCCGCCGCACTTACTGAACTTACTCAGTGCGCCGCTGTGGCCACAAATTCTGTTCCACGCTTCTCGGTGATATCAAAGGTTGAAGTCATACCCACAGGAAAGCGGCTGTACGTCGTTCTTCTTATCACCTCAAACGGCAGTATAAAGAACAAAGCCTGCCGTCTGGAATTTGACCTGAATCACGAACAGCTTGATTTCTTTACACATTATATAGAGGAAAACCTCAACGGCGTTTCTGTTGATGAGCTTTCCGAGGAAATGTTCGATAAAATGGTTGCCGCAGTAAGTGCTTATATGGTTTCCCTTTCACCGCTGGTAAGGAGCATATGCGAACTGTCCGAAGACCTCAGACAGCAGGAGCTTACATTAAGCGGAAGCGAAAAGCTCCTATCCTGTGACGAGCTTGACAAGATGGAAGTTGTAAGATTCATCGAACACAAAAACGGACTTGCCGAATTCCTTGAAGATACTTTCAGCGGTATTCAGGTAAAGTTCGGTTCTGAAAATGATACATTCGCTATAGGCAATTCAAGCCTGATAGTTTCAAAATACCGGAAGGACGGCAAAGAAGCAGGTTCTCTTGGTGTTATCGGCCCTATGAGAGTCGATTATAAAAAGATAATCCCTTACGTCGAATACCTGACACAGAAGATATCCTATCTCATGTCGGGCGGCGAAGATGATATAATTACAGATACACCGCCTGATGACGGAATGTAGCTGACGAAAGGAGTAGGAACGGTGGAAGAAAACAAGAATATCCCCGATGAGCTTGAAGAAGCCGAGGAGACCGAAGCTGCCTCTGAAGCGGCTGAGGATACAGTTCCGGAGACTGAAAATGACGACGATGACGATGCTGCAAGCGAATATAACGATACAGCTGCTCAGTACGCCGACATTGAGGAAAAGCTCGCAGAGGCAAATGATAAATATGTAAGACTCTTTGCTGAGTACGATAACTACAGAAAGAGAACTGCAAAGGAAAAAACAGAAACATACCAGAATGCTTCCGTACAGTGCATAGAAAAGCTGCTCACAGTTATCGACAGCTTTGAACGTTCACTGGAGGCTGAGTGTTCCGATGAGAACTTCAAGAACGGTATGCAGCTGATATGGGGTCAGCTCCAGAACTTCATGACTCAGATGAATGTAACTGAGATAGAAGCCCTCGGCGCTGAATTTGACCCGAATGTACACAACGCCATCCAGCAGCAGGACGGTACCGATTACGCAAGCAATCATGTATGTGCCGTTTTCCAGAAAGGCTATATGCTGGGCGATAAGCTTATCAGACCCGCTATGGTGGCAGTTGCAGTTTAAGTCTTTAGCTTTTAGCCGTCAGCTATTAGCTGAAGCAAGCCATAATTAACTAAGAACATTAAATATGTCCGCAAAGCGGATACCATTGGCTGACAGCTAAGGGCTAAAGGCTAATGGCTAAGAATAGGGAGGAATATATTATGAGCAAAATTATCGGTATTGACCTTGGTACAACTAACTCTTGTGTAGCAGTTATGGAAGGCGGCAATGCTGTCGTTATCCCTAACAGCGAGGGCGCAAGAACAACTCCTTCAGTAGTCGCTTTCACTAACAACGGTGAGCGTCTTGTAGGTCAGGTCGCAAAGAGACAGGCTATCACAAACCATGACAGAACAGTTTCTTCTATCAAGAGACACATGGGTTCAGATTATAAAGTTGCTATCGACGGCAAGAACTACACTCCTCAGGAGATATCAGCTATGATCCTTCAGAAGCTGAAGGCTGACGCAGAGGCTTACCTCGGTGAGACAGTTACAGAGGCTGTTATCACAGTTCCTGCTTACTTCACAGACTCACAGAGACAGGCTACAAAGGATGCCGGTCAGATCGCAGGTCTTACTGTTAAGCGTATCATCAACGAGCCTACAGCTGCTGCACTTTCCTACGGTATCGACAAGGAGGAGGAGCAGACAGTTATGGTCTACGACCTCGGCGGCGGTACATTCGATGTTTCCATCATTGAGATGGGCGAGGATGTTCAGCAGGTTCTTGCTACAGCAGGTAACAACCGTCTCGGCGGTGATGACTTCGATCAGCGTATCATTGATTGGATCGTTGATGAATTCAAGAAGTCTGAGGGCATCGACCTTTCACAGGATAAGATGGCTGCTCAGAGACTCAAGGACGCTGCTGAAAAGTCAAAGATCGAGCTTTCATCAACAACTACTTCAAATATAAACATCCCATTCATCACAGTTGACGCTACAGGTACTCCTAAGCACCTTGACCTTACTCTTACACAGGCTAAGTTCAACGAGCTCACAGCAGACCTCGTAGAGGCTACTATGGGACCTGTAAGACAGGCTCTCAGCGACAGCGGTCTCAAC
>JAFOMV010000242.1 GCA_017418765.1 Ruminococcus sp.
GGGGATCTCCCTCAGCTCGTCCCTTTGCGCTTCAAGGCGTTTCAGTTCATCGTTTGACCATGAAAGCCTTTCGAGAGCCTCGGTGTTTGCAGTGTCGAAACGTCCCATTGTGCCCATGAGACCTTCTATTCTTGTGCCGTATTCGGCCTGAGTATCGGCATCTGTGAACCATTTCACGAACTTCCATGCGTTTTCCTTGTTCTTCACCTTGTTGAAGATAACAGCGCCTGAGCCGCCTGAGTTTGCCGCATGGGATATCGTGCCGTCCTCACGGAGAGTTCCCGGCACAGGGCAGAAGTTCCACAATCCCTTTATTTCGGGAGATGCGGCAGAAAGCTGATTGAAGAATGTGTAGTTGGATATCACTATCGGATACTCGCCTGTCCTGAATCTGCTGAATGCGTCATAGGACTGGCTGAAGCTGTATTTGGTGTAGAAGTCTGTCCACTCCTCAAAGGACTGCACAGCTTCAACACTGCTGAAAGATGAAGCGGTAAGGTCTGAGTTGTAGTAATTCATTCCCTTTTGCAGCATAAGCATTGCAAAGGTATGACCTGTCTCGGTGGCAGGCGATATATTCGCAGGGGGCAGTACCAGTCCCACTGACATATAGTTCCTTTGCAGGGCGGGGAGCATATCTATAAGCTCGCTCCATGTTTCGGGAGGGGAATTTATCCCCAGTTCGCTCAGCACATCTGTGCGGTAGAACATCATAGGCCAGCTTCTGCTGATGGGGAGTCCGTAAACTCCGCCGTTATAGGTGTAAGGAGTCATAGCGCTTTCGCCGAAACGCTGTACGGTCTCGTCGTAGCCGCTGAACTGCGAGACGTCTGCAAGAAGCCCTCTTGCCGCCAGATTGACGGGGAATTCTCCGCCGAGGAACAGCGCCACATCAGGGCCTTTTCCTGCAAGAGTAGCTTCCACAACTCCGCCTGTGACAAGGTTTATGGAAACGGGAATGCCTGTTTCCTGCATGAAGCGGTTCTCGGTCATTTCCTTGACAGCCTGAGCCTGATCTCGTCCAAGGCTTACCCATACGTTTATTGCGTCCTCGCCCTTAACATCGGAGAGAGTGGTGTAGTCCTCGAAGAAAGAGCCGATGAACGCCTTTATGCCGAACTTTGCGGCAGGCAGGAACTTTTCCTTACAGCTTGTGAATTTTCCGCCTGCGGGGATGAACTCGATATAGTCCACCTCAAGCGGCTGTTCACGGCAGTCTCTCATCCATGCGGAAACGGAGGCAATGCCGTTCTTTATCTGTGAAAGGTATGATGGTATCTTCAGCGGCTTTGCGGTGCATTTATCAAGAATGACCGCCAGATTTCCCACAGCCGCCGCTTCTGAGCCTTTGCTTCCCGAAAGGCTCTCTATGTCGTTCTGAACAGCTTTAAGTTCTGATGAGATACGTTCAAAGCTGTCGGTCAGTTCAGGTATCTTTTCGTGAACGTAGTAATCGGTGTATTTATCGGGGGATGGCCCCGTTATCATCATTACCTTGCGGTAATAGGTGTTCAGCTCTGTGACTGCGCTCTCAAGTCTGCGTATGGAATCGCCTATCTCGCCGGGAACAGCTTCAAGGGATATAGTATGGTCGCTGCCCGATTCAAGATAAACACAGACCCTTTCGCCGTCAGCTTCGGGAGAAGTAACGTTCCAGTCGGTGTCATAATAAAACTTTACTTGTTCCATTTCTCTGCACGGCACTTTGCCATCTATGCGTATACGCCTGTTTGAGTAAAAGCCACGCAGAGTGTTCTGACGGGCTTTTATGCCTATGCTGTACCATCCGCTTTCGGGGATGTTCTCTTTCGGGATGACCCATGTGACGGTCTGCAAAGCCTTCTTCCAGCTTCCGCCGCCAAGAGTATTGTACACCATTTTTGTCGGGGCAGAGGGCGAGACAAGATAGCTGTTGTTGTCGTAGGTAGGGTAAAGTGTCGGGTCTGACTTGTACATAGCATTTTCGCCTTCTATTATAAACGAGTCAGCTGATGATGTCTTCACCTGAGAAGCGATATCCTTATAATAAGGTACAGTTTCGGGTTTGCGGAAACTGAAACTCTCCATGACGAAACGGGCACGTTCGGATGTGAAAGTGACTTCATGCTTTCCCTTTTCCAGATGCACAAACAGCGGCTCGTTGAAAAGTCCGTCGATATCGCCGAAATAGCTTTCCTGCCACATTTCCTTCTGTACCTGAGTAGGGCGCACCTGATTGCCACGGCTATCGGTGTAGATGTCCTTTTCGTTGACCCACACTCTGCCAAGAGTGATACGTGAAGCGGTGTCGTATGGCAGTTCACCGTCTATCTTCATTGATAACTCAATTGCGGAAGTTCCCGTATCTATGGGGCAATAACTCATATCCACGCAGTAATTGCCTGTTTCGGCTATCTCGAATTCGTAGGACACCTCGCCGTCAGGGCTTCCCCATATAAGGCAGTCATCACGGGTATCACCGTCATCATCGGTATAGCTTCCACTGTCGATACCCTCGGAGGCAGAAATAAAGTCAGCCCCAGAAATACCGGCAGTCACATCGGTGAAAGTCTCGCCGCTGTATTTGTCATAATAGCTGCTGTAAGTAAGCAAGCCATCATCAAGAGGCTCGATGGCGTAGTACTGTTCATCATCAGCAGAGACAGCTTCATCATCCGCTGAAAAGGCGCATAAAGGCGCATCGACAGCCGTAACAGCCGCCGAAAGTGCCATACATACCGCCGCTATGCGGTGCAGGAATTTCTTAATGCTCATATACGCCCCCCTTTCCGCAAACACTATCAAACTGCATAATTCTATCTAAATAATTATAGCAAATTTTCTCTATAATGTCAAGGAATGAGGAGCAATATCGAGCCGTCTGCTCTGTGACAGATCCTGCCATAAGAAAAAACTTGCAATAATCTGTATATTGTGATATAATAAATTGTAAGTGTGCATTTTTGCACAAGATCAGGCAGCACCGCACGATGTATGCGGTATCCTATGAGATCAGGTACATGGTATCGTTACTCGCTTTGTACGGTGATGCCTTTAATAAAATTATGAAAAGAGGAAGTAAAATGCCTGCTAATATTGTTGTAGGAACTCAGTGGGGAGACGAAGGAAAAGGTAAGATCATCGACATCATCTCCTCTCGTGCAGATGTTGTTGTCCGTTCACAGGGCGGTAACAACGCAGGTCATACCGTCGTAAACAATGGTGAAGTATACAAGCTCCACCTCATTCCTTCGGGTATTCTCTATCCGAACACACTCTGCCTTATAGGCGCAGGAGTTGTTCTCGACCCTAAGGATTTCATCGGCGAACTGGACAGCCTTGCTGAAAGAGGCATAAAGACTGAGGGTCACCTTAAAATAGACCCACGTGCTCACATCGTTATGCCCTGGCACATCGCTCTCGACGGTCTCTCTGAAGCCTTCAGAGGCGGCAGGGACATCGGTACTACAAAGAGAGGCATAGGTCCTACATACATGGATAAATATGAGCGCTGCGGTATCAGAATGTATGATCTCACACATCCTGAGGTACTGGCTGAAAAGATACAGTCAACAGGCAGGCTCAAGAATAAGATAATCACTGACGTTTACGGCGGAGAAGCTTTTGATCTCGACGCTGTAACAAAGGAATACACAGAATACGGCAAGAGACTTCTCCCATACATGGATGATGTTTCCGTACTCACATTTGAAGCTGACAAGGCAGGCAAGACCATCATGTTCGAGGGTGCTCAGGCTACTCTCCTTGACATTGATTTCGGTACCTACCCCTATGTTACATCCTCACATCCGCTTTCAGCAGGCGTATGCGTTGGTACAGGCGTCGGTCCCAAGGTCATCACAAATATCATCGGCGTTGCAAAGGCTTATACTACCCGTGTAGGCAAGGGACCTTTCCCGACAGAGCTTGATGATGAAATAGGCGATCAGATAAGAAATGTAGGCGGCGAATTCGGCACTACCACAGGCAGACCAAGAAGAACAGGCTGGTTCGATGCAGTAATAGTACGCCATTCAGTAAGAGTAAACGGCCTTGACAGCCTTGCTATCAACAAGCTTGATACTCTGGCAGGTATACCTGTACTGAAGGTATGCGTGGCTTACAAAAAGCCTGACGGCACAGTTACAGAGCATTTCCCTGCTACTCTTGAAGAACTTGAGGGATGCACACCTGTATATGAGGAATTTGAAGGATTTACCGAAGATATCTCAAAGTGCAGAAGCTTTGATGAGCTCCCTGAGAAGTGCAGGAAGTACATCGCAAGACTTGAAGAACTCGTCGGCTGTCATGTAAGCATGGTCGGCATAGGTCCTGACAGAACACAGATACTTGAAAGATAAATAACAACATTCCCCTGAGCAGCGGTATATATCGCTGCTCAGAGAATATATATCAAACGTTTCCGCCGTACGAAAGGAGTGATCCATATGAAAAAAGGGAGAAAGCTCATGTCCGCTGTTTCTGCAATGGCACTTATCGTATGTATGGTGCCTGTTTCTGCAAATGCAGCAAGCATTGACGTTGTTCCACACGAAGCTGTTTCAGTTGAAGCTTCAAAGTATGCCTACTTCACATCAGTTGAATCAGCAGGTAACTATGTCCGTGAACAGATGAAACTGCACAACCCTGAACTGCATATAAGGCTTTCATTTATTGCAGGCTCTCAGGATATACTGAACGATGTCCTCAGTGCTGCCTTTGCTGAAACGGGAAAGGGCGATGAGGGAGATTATCTCAGGTTAAGCATAAGCGGCTATCGCTCATCCACTAACCGCATCCTCTATGACCCCGTTCTTGATATATTTTTCTATTACAACTCCACCATTGAGGAAGACGAAGCAGTTACTGAAAAAATAAACAGTATCCTTGATTCCCTTGAACTTGACGGCAAGGATGAATACGAGAAGATAACCGCTGTTTATGATTACCTCGTTACTCATGTGGATTACTCGGAAAACCTTGAAAGAGATGAGATATTTACTTCTTACGGCGCACTTGTTGAAGGGTCAGCAGTCTGCCAGGGATACATACAGTCCATATACCGTATGCTGACAGATTCAGGTGTTACCTGCCGTGCAGTTATGGGTGAAGGCAACGGCGGCGACCATGTATGGTGCATCGCAGGGATAGACGATACATACTATCTTCTCGACCCTACGTGGGATTCTGAATTCAAGGGCATAATAAAGCCGTTCTTCCTGAGAGGTTCTGAGGACTTTGACAAATACTCATACCCTACAGTCCATATAGCAGGAACAGGCGACCCTGACAATTATGCCTTTGTTCCCGACTGTACAGCTGAAAGCTTTGCAGCAGCCTACCCAATTTCAAATTCTTCGTTTGATCCCGAAAGCTATTACGGCAGTTTCTTAGCAGGCGATATCAACTATGACGGATGTGTGGATATTTTCGACCTTATTTCCGCCAAGCAATGCCTTATCAGCGGCAAAATAGGGAAAAGGACTCAGAATGCCGCAGATGTTAACGGCGATGGCACAGTAAACATCAGTGATGCCGTACTGATACAAAAATTCGTACAGGGCATCGTTTCCGACTTCTCCATTGCATCATGAAAAAGTATAGTACCATTCTCATGAGATCAGGAAAGCTGTTGTCGGTATTTATATCGGCAATGCTGATATCGGCTCCCTCAGCGCTGTCTGTAAAGGCGGCAAACGATGCCGGTATATGTACATTCTACGGGGAAATTTCTGCTTCAGAGAGCTTTTCTGCCAGCAGGCAGAGATTCTCAGACAGGGAAAGCGCAGCCGAATATATAAGAAGCCGCCTTAAAGACAGGACGTATGAATTTGCTTTCACTATCCCGAAAGATATCTGCACAGATCACGAAAAAACTCCGCTTGAGCTCCTCGCTCTTGCACTTGCTGAAACAGGGAACGGCAGCGAAGGCGATTATATACGCTATGCACTTAAAGGCTACAAATACGGATGCAGCGAATATCAATCCGAGACAGCCATATACTACAGAGTATCTTACTATACCTCAAAACAGGATGAGGATGAAGCTGACAGAGAGATCAGCCGTATAATGCAGCAGCTTGACCTGAACGGTATGACAGGGTATGAAAAAATAAGAGCTGTATATGACTGCGTTTCGGGTATGGTCAATTACGCTAAAAATACAGATGATCTCAGCGTTTTCTCAGCATATGGCGCTGCTGTGAAAGGTACTGCCGTATGTCAGGGCTATTCGCAGCTGCTTTACAGAATGATGAACGATGCAGGTATACCTTGCCGCATAATATCAGGCTTATCAAAAGGCAACCGTCACACATGGAATATCGTATCATATAACGGCTTGTGGTATCTCATGGATGTTACATGGGATTCTCAGCTCGGCGGTTCAGACGGCTTTTACTTTATGCGGGGCACATCAGATTTCGATGATTTCAGCAAGGAAGAAAAACATATCCCGATATATGAATACAAGATAATATTCCCCGATTATGATTCGGAGGATTTCAAGGCAGCATATCCCATTTCAGAAAAAAAGGCGGAAGCTCCCGTTTATACATCAGGCGACGTAAACGGAAACGGCATAATAGACGGGATCGACGCTTCGATAGTGCTTACAGCCTATTCCATTGCTTCGGTAAAGGGAACATCTCCGCTTACATCTGCACAGTCAGAAGCGGCAGACGTAACTAAAGACGGCGTTGTAGACGGCAAAGACGCTTCAAGGATACTGTCATATTATGCAGCCGCCTCAGCAGGCAATAGTAAAAACTTGTTCGCATAGGATACCTTATCCTCTGTGAACAAGCTGAAAATACACAAAAAAGAACATGAGGTGAAACATATGAATGAAGAAATGAATATCGGCGGTATTATCCCCGAAAATATCGATCAGACACCGGATACTCCCACAGATCACGGTACACAGAATGTCACTGCGCCTGTACTTGATGATCTTGACTACTCAGCTCCGCAGAAAAAAAATGACGGACCTCAGGGCGTTGCAGCCCCAGTCCTTGATGATATGGATTACTCCGCCCCCGCTGAAAAACGTGACGGTCCACAAGGAGTTGCCGCACCTATACTCGATGATATGGACAGCTATACCCCATCAAGCGAAAAAAGAGGCGCTCCGCAGGGCATTGATGCCCCCGTACTCGATGACAGCAGCAGTTTCGCTTCATCAGCTCCGCAGAAGCTCATACTCACAGATGAGGAAGTCTTAGAAGGTCTTACCCCTGAGTTGAAACAGCGTTTCGATCTTCTGCCTGCCGACAAACAGCAGCAGGTAATAGATATGCGCCGACAGCAGCTTGGCGCAGAAGCACCGCCGCCTGTAGTAAATGCAGCAATACTTGATGATGATAACTATGTACCTCAGCCAAAAAAAGAAGAAGCTGAACATCCTGCCGAGCCTGTTCAGGCTGCTATACTTGATGATGAGCCAGAATTGCCTAAGCAGCAGGTATCATCCTACGAACAGCAGGAGCTTGAAAGGATAAAGGCTGAAGCAGCTAAAAAAGCCGTATCGTCACAGCTTTCCTCCGATCAGAAGGATGAAAAGGAAAGCCTCAGGATAATGCTCGCCCTTAAAGAGGAACAGCGTCAGAAACAGGCAGAAAAGGGCTTCAGGATAACAATAATCCTTGCTGTTATCGGATTCATAGCAGCTATCGCTTTCTATCTTCTTTATACAGGCAAGCTTGGCATCCCATACGAAAACGGTCTTGAGGGCGCACAGAAGTTCATGGAGAATTCATCCATATACATCGTCGCCGCAATGATACTCAGCGCCCTTGGTCTTATATCAGGCATAAAGGGCGTAAAATCACTTGCCTCAGTCATATACCTTATAGTGGGCATACTACAGGTATTCCCGGGACTTGCCATGATACCGCAGCACAGCGGAAGCCTTTTGAAGGTTGTCATACTCTATGTTATCGCATTCGGCGGCACATTAGCCGTATTCTTCACTATGGCAGGAAGCGAATGTGTCGGACAGTATTTCAGCAAGCATAAAGATATGTAAAAAACAGGGATGTCTCCTCCTGCACGGTCTGTTGAAAGTCAAACAGGTCATCACAGGAAAAGGCATCCCTTATATTATTGCTCCCACAATTAAACCTTGTCAAAAATGCGAAGCCGAAAAGGAAATTTATCAAGGAAGAAAAAGCAGGAATACTTTCGTATTTCAAGTTTTTCTGACGCATAGAAATTTTCTTTATGGCGAGCATTGATCGGCAATGTTTTGTTGGTGGAGCAATATTACATCAGAAAAGAATATCCTTGAAACAGAGCATAGGCTCATGCTTATCAAAATCCCAGCTGTGATAGGAATCGCCGTGACAGAAATTCTTCTGATCGCACTTTGAACATTTCTCGTTCTCATCGCTGAGATCCTTGCGGAATATCTGGAATTTATTCTTCCAGACATCGCTGAAGCGGTCTTTGAGTATATTTCCCTGAACGAACTCAGGTCTGCGCTCTATGTCAAGACAGGCAATAATATCACCGTTAGCACATATACTTGCTGTGTAGATGCCTGCTGTACACAGATAATACCAGTCTCTTACCTCACGCTCATATTCAAGTCCGAGGTAGTGGCTGCATCCGTAACAGACAGGTTCGCCTTCCATTCTCTTTCTGCGTATGAACTCAAACATATAGCGGTAATCGTCAGGTGTAAGAATAAGATCAGGGTGATCTTTTGCACGGCCCATAGGCTCCATATTGATAACTCGCCATGAGTCTATGTCCATCTCATTGAATATTTTGAACAGTTCATCCAGCTGTCCGATATTCTTATGAGTAACAACGGTTGTTACCTGAACGCTTTTGAATCCGCCGACACGCAAAAGGCTCTCAATTCCGCTGATAGCTTTCTTATATCCGCCAGGAGTACGGCGGAAAGCATCGTGATAGTCTTCAAGGCCGTCTATGCTTACGGATATAGTGCTCATGCCTGTCTTTTTAAGGTCACGGGCAACTTCATCGTTTATAAGCGTTGCATTGCTTGTCATGCCCCAGCGGAAACCAAGATCATGAGCAATTCCCATGATATCAAAGAATTCCTTTCTGAGAAGCGGTTCTCCTCCTGTTATGCAGAGCATTTTACCGTCAGTGGTCATATCCTCTTTTACTTCTGTAAGAAGCCTGCGGTAATCTTCAACTGTAAGCTCCTCGGACTTTACATCACCGCACCAGCTTCCGCAATGGAGACAATGCTCATTGCAGCGAAGTGTGAGTTCAAGAAAAAGATTCCTGAGCTGCGGCTCTTTGAAAAGAGAGTAGCGGTAATCCTCAAGTTGTCTGAGGTGCTTGTTTTTCATTCTTATGTCTAACATTTTTACTCCTTCGGCTGTAAGGTTTCAGGATCAAGACCAAAATACTCAGGCGGGCCGTACATGACCTGTACAGGCATTTTTGATGGATCTAAGGTAGTGATCGGTTCTTCGATATCGGGTATGACTGTAGTAGTGGTAGTCTGATTTTTATCCTCATCTTCGGGAGAGGTAGTCTCAGTACGGTTTGAAAGTTCCTCTGTTTCCTGAGAGTCATTGTAATCGGGTTCGGGGCCGTATGTTGGCTGTGGGTATCCGTAGTTCAGATCCTTGTCTCTGCCGAGAATGAAATTCTGGAGGGCAACAAGATCACTCACAGCAAACTCTCCGTCACGGTTCACATCAAGCACATGTTTCATCCACTCAGGAGTGTCCTCATTCAGAAGATGCTTTCTGAACAGGATCATATCAAAAACATCGATAATCTGATCGCCGTTGATATCACCCGGCTGATAGAAAATCTGCGGAGGGCCATATACAGGTGCAGGCATTGTTGTATTAGTAACATTGATAATATCCTCTACATCAGATACTGCTGTTGTATTGGTCGTTTCATAGTAATAAGCAGGAGGCGGACCATAAAGAGTAACTGGCACTGTAGTAGTAGTTGATGTTGATGTAAGCCATACATAAGTTGTCTGTATATTCTGTACATCTAAAACAGTTGAGGTAACTATAGGGTCATAGACTAAATTTTCATCGTCGTAACTTGGCGCAGGGCCGTAGACATCCTGCACCTCCTCTGTTGATGGGTCATATCCCATTCGGTCAGGAGCCGCATTTACGTCACTTAGGGTGCCTGCACTGACATTACCTGCCGCAGACATATTCAGCGAAGCAGCAAAAGCCGCAGCTGTAAGAAGGGTATGTATTGTTTTCTTCATAAGTAACTCCTTTCTGTCAGAAAATCATCATCGTATGTGCATAGAGCACACGACTTCCTATACATAGTTATTATACTATACCATATTGCATAAGTCAATATTTTGCAGCTATTTTCTCTCTTTAAGACAACATATCTGCTTTTTTTTGTGTAATTTGCAGACGCAAACAGCTTTTTTCGCTTTTTTTCAAAATATCTTGACGAACTTATTATGAAATGATATAATATTCATACATTGGTGTATCTACCAAAGATATGCATAGAGGAGGAAAAATATTATGCAATACAGAATAATCGGTCAAACAGTTCCCGCAGTTGAATGTATACTGAATAAAGGCGAATCAATGTACACACAGTCAGGCGGAATGATATGGCAGTCACAGGGCATTTCAATGTCCACCAACGCAAGAGGCGGCGTTGCAAGAAGTCTTGGAAGAATATTCACAGGCGAATCTGTATTCATGGCAAACTACACCGCAGATATGCAGGATGCCCTTGTTGCATTCGGTTCAACAGTACCGGGCTCTGTCGTACCTGTTGATATCTCACGTGGAGAGCTCATCTGCCAGAAGGGTGCTTTTCTTTGTGCAGAGCAGACTGTAGACCTTAAAGCTACATTCACAAAGCGCTTTTCAGCAGGTCTGTTCGGCGGCGAAGGCTTCATACTCCAGCGTCTTTTCGGACGTGGAATGGCTTTCCTTGAGATCGACGGCGATATGATCGAAAGAGAGCTTGCTCCAGGTGAGGTACTGAAAGTCGATACAGGCAACGTTGTAGCTTTCGAGCCGACTGTCAACTATGAAATAGAAACTGTCAAGGGTCTCGGAAATATCATCTTCGGCGGCGAAGGACTTTTCATAACAAAGCTTACCGGCCCCGGCAAGATAATACTCCAGACTCAGAACTTCAACGATTTTGCCTCAAAAATAATCGCCAGGATCCCAAGCAAGGGATAATGATATGTTAAAGAAACTCTTTGTTACTTTAGCAGCAGCGGCCATATACCTGTTTGTGAGCATATTCACAGGATGGTGGGCTGTAACATGGATAATATGGGTATTCTATTTCGTTTACATAGTATACCTTGTCTATCAGGATCATCAATAATAAAGCTTCAGGCACCGCACAGGATCGTAAAACATTCATTGTGCGGTGCTTTCATTATGGGAAACATATGCAAATAAATTCTTAAATAACACTTTCCGCTTTACATCTTAGCCAAAACATAGCACGATATGCAGCAATTCTTTATGCTTTAGGAAGAAAAAATGTACAGATATACAAGTATATTTTGCAAATATTCCCTTAATATGGTATAATGAATTATATAGCTTTACCCTCATCAATAATAGGCAGCAGCGCAAAGCTGTCAGGTGGACTTTGTGCGGTGCTGCCAATAATTACAGGAGATATTTATGTGCAGAGAAACATTACTCAGATATAACGATCCGGCAGATAATTTCAATGAAGCCCTCCCCCTCGGCAACGGCAGGATCGGCGCTATGATATACGGCGACGCTGCTCTTGAAAGGATACCTCTCAACGAAGATTCCGTATGGTCTGGAGGTCTGCGCCACAGAATAAACCCCGATTCGGCAGAAGGTCTCAGTGAAGTTCGTGATCTCATAAAAAAAGGTTCTATCCCCGAAGCAGAGCATACAGCCTTTGAGAAGCTCCAGGGCGTTACACCGAATATGCGCCGCTATATGCCGCTGTGCGATATGCACATAGACCTTGAAATAAGCGGCAAAGCAAGAAATTACTCACGCAAACTGAATATAGGCAATGCAGTTGCAGAAGTAACCTTCACCGTAAACGATATCCTCTACCGCAAGGAATACTTTATATCGGCTCCCGACGAGATAATGGCTGTACGTGTATCCTGTGCTGAAAGAGGTATGATAAGCCTTTCTGCTTATCTTGACAGCAGAGAGGATCACTATGATGACAACCGCCCCTGCGAAAAGAATATGCTCCTGTTTACAGGCGGCTCAGGCAGCAGCAACGGTATATTTTTTGCTGCGGCACTCGGTGCTAAGGCAAAAGGCGGAAGCATACGGACCCTCGGCGGAAGGATAGCCGTTGAAAAGGCTGACGAGGTGATACTCATTTTTTCTGCACGCACAAGCTTCTATGGCAGCAATTATAAGGGATCTGCTGTTACCGACGCTGAACTTGCACTGAAAAGCGAATATGACGAACTGAAACTTCACCACGTCAACGACTATAAAGATATGTTTGACCGTGTGGACTTTTCACTCTGTGACAACACCGAGGAGAATCTGAAAAAACTTGACACAGCCGAAAGGATAAAGCGTCTCAAGGGCGATGAACTGGATAACAAGGACTGCGAAAGACTTATCCACGATAACAAGCTTATCGAGCTTTACTTCAATTTCGGCCGCTACCTCATGATATCCGCAAGCCGCCCCGGTACTCAGCCCATGAATCTGCAAGGCATATGGAACGAGGAAATGAACGCTCCCTGGGGAAGCCGCTATGCTGTGAATATCAACACTGAAATGAATTACTGGCCTGCCGAGAGCTGCAACCTTTCCGAGTGCCATCTGCCACTTTTTGACCTGCTGGAAAGAGTATGCGAAAACGGACGCATCACCGCTAAGGAAATGTACGGCGTGAACAAAGGCTTCGTATGCCACCACAACACCGATATATGGGGGGATACTGCCCCTCAGGATATGTGGGTGCCCGGTACTCTGTGGCCTACAGGCGGCGCATGGCTGGCTCTGCATATTTTCGAGCATTATGAGTATACTCTTGATAAGGAGTTTCTCGCTGACAAGTACCATATACTGAAACAGGCGGCAGAGTTCTTCACGGAATTCCTCATTGAGGACGAAAGCGGTATGCTGGTGACCTGCCCATCGGTATCGCCCGAGAATACCTATAAGCTTCCCGACGGCACAAAGGGATGCCTGTGCATGGGGCCTTCCATGGACTCACAGATAATAACCGTACTCTTTACCGACGTTATCAGGGCGGCTGAGATACTGGATAAGGATAAGACCTTTGCCGCTAAGCTGAAACGTATGCTGAAAAAGATCCCTCAGCCGGAAATCGGAAAATACGGACAGATAAAGGAATGGCTGGTCGACTACGATGAAGTGGAGATAGGCCACAGACATATCTCACAGCTTTTCGCCCTACATCCCGCAGACCTTATAACTCCCAGCAAGACCCCGAAACTTGCTGATGCTGCCCGTGCCACACTGGTAAGAAGGCTTATACACGGCGGCGGTCATACAGGCTGGAGCTGTGCATGGATAACCAATATGTGGGCAAGGCTTTATGACAGCCGCATGGTCTATGAGAATCTGAAAAAACTTCTCGCCCACTCTACAAGCCCCAACATGATGGACACCCATCCGCCTTTCCAGATAGACGGCAACTTCGGCGGTATATCAGCTATAGCCGAATCCCTGCTGCAAAGCGTGTCAGGCGAGATAGTGCTTCTGCCTGCCCTCCCTGTTGAATGGGAAACAGGTCATATCTACGGTTTACGTGCAAAGGGCGGCTTCGGAGTGGATATCGAATGGAAAAACAGCAGGCTCTCATCTGCGGTGATAACCTCTGACTTCGGCGGAGAATGCAGACTGCGTGCCAACTGCGTCGTAAGCGTGGTATGCAAGGGAGAATCTGTCAGCTCAAGGATCGAGGAAGGAGCTGTTATTTTCGACACCGTCCCCGGCGCTGTGTACACAATAAAGTGCTGAGTATAACAAGGGGGAACAAAAATGAAATTACAGAAACAACTCTCCGCTGCTATTGCGGTGCTGTCGGCATTATCCATGACAGCCTGCAATAAGGTCAAAAACACGGAGGATAAACCATCTTCAGAAATATCAACAACCGCCGCTGATACCGTATCTGCGGATACTGCAACTACTACCGAACCTATGACGACTTTCACTCAGGCCGCAGTGACAACTCCCAAAATAAAAAAGCAGGACTTCTATTCCCTTTATGAAGCCGAGGATGCCAAACTCAGCAGTGACCTGAAAATATCGTTTGAAAGGGACGATTACAGCGGCGACGGATACGTCAGAGACTTCACGGACAAAAGCTCCATAATTTTTGATGTAAAGGCATCTTCTGACCAGCACTACGACCTTTCATTCAGCATAGCCTCTGATTCTGTAACAGACTGCCATCTCACCCTTGACGGTAATGTTATCAGCACCTTCCGCACTCAGGAAGGCGGAGGATTCACATATATCACCGTCGGCGGAGTGTACATGAAAAAAGGCACTTCAAAGCTTGAACTCACTGTCTCAGGCGGCACTATAGACATCGACTATCTGAAAATCACCGACAGTGAAGTCCATTCAAAGGCAAACACTAAGACAAGCGCCGAGACCTCCGTTAAGAAGTCCGCTTCGTCTGCAAAAGAGCTGAAAAAGTTCCTTTCCGATAACTACGGCAAGTACATCATAACAGGTCAGTATGTCTCCGACAGCACCGACAAGGAGATAGACCTTGTATACAGGACTACAGGCAAACTGCCTGTGATACGCTTTTCCGATATGGATATTTCCGAAGGTACTGACGATATCGGCGCAATAAAGGCGTGGCACGAAAAAGGCGGTATCTCCTGCGTAAGCTGGTACTGGAGCGCTCCCTCAAAGAAAAGCGGAGTACGCACAGAGGATACCGACTTCTCGCTGGAAAAGGCAGTTACCGCTGAGGACATTGCATCTCTTTCTCAGGATAAGATAAAGTCCAGAGTAAAGAAGAAAAAGATATCCGAGGAATGTCGTCTTCTCATTGAAGATATCGACGCTATGGCAGAGAAGCTGAAAGGTCTGGGGGATACTCCCGTAATGTTCAGACCGCTCCCCGAAGGCTGCGGCGACTGGTACTGGTGGGGCGCTGACGGTGCAGATGCCTACAAGTGGCTGTGGGACCTCATTTACAAGCGCATGACCGAATACCACAAGCTTGATAATCTGCTTTGGGTATGGAATGGTCAGAACAAGGATTCACTGGTCGATAACTTCGATATCGCTGCTGCTGACCTCTTTATCAGCGGCGGAAAGGACTACGGTGAACGTTTCAGTGAGGCATATGCCGCAATACAGAGCTATGCAGGCAAGGACAAGATAATAGGCATAACCGAATGCGGAAGTGTACCTGATACGGATACTGCTTTCCGTGACAAGGCTGTATGGTCTTTCTTCGGACTTATGGGCGGCGAATATGTCTCCGACAGCAAAGGTGAATACTCCGAGCAGTACACCTCAAAGGATGCCCTGATAAAAGCCTACAACTCCGAGGGTACTCTTACCCTTGATGAAATAAAAGAATGATCGGAAGTGTGGTGAATATATGCAAAAACTGCCAGTAGCCCGCCGTCCTCTTTCTTCTCAGCAAAGAGAGCTGATGGACAAAATGACAGCTGAGATATCATCTCCTGACATCAGGACTGTAAGCTTCAAGGCGGAGGATGTTCTCGTAATGCTGCCTTTTTCCGAAGCTTCAAGCTTCTATGCACTGATGGAAGACGATTTCAGGGGAATGTCAAAAAAAGACCGGAGCTTTGCTGATATCCGAACAGATGCCGAGGATGCCGCCATAAAAAAACTTGCTATGGATTCTCCTGTTACACTAAAGGATATCTACAGCATCCTCATGAAACACAGCGGTATCTCAGAGCAGCAGCGTGACAGCCTTATGGAGCGTGAATGTCAGCTCTATTTGAAATATGCTGTTCCGAGAGAATGCGGAACTGTTCTTTTCAGCAAGGCTCTCGAAAAGAATAAAAAAATAATCATCACATCAATGGGCGTATACCCAAGAGATACGATGAAAAAAGTACTTGAAAACTGCGGTTTCGGAAACTGCAATATCTTCATCCTCCACAACGAACTCAATGTTCCTGCCGCCGCTGAAACAGCCTATATTGACATCGTTATCAAAAAGACTAACGGCAAGCCTTCATCCGTACTGCATATCGGCAGTGATGTAAAGAACGATGTTGAAGCTCCCATTCTGAAAGGCACAAAGGCTCTGCTCATACAGTCCGCTATACCGCTTATGATAAGGGCAGGCAGATTCAGAGGCTATGTTCAGGCTCAGCATCTCTATGAGTACGACTCCGACAGTTTCTTTGCTTTCAGAGGACTTATGGGACTTTACTGCTGCTACGGCTTCGGATGGCCTCAGAAAAAGACTATACAGAGCGACTTCTGCGGTGATGCACATATGATGGGGTTCCTCATACTCGGCGGTATGAGTATGGCAAAGGATGTATCTCTCACTCCCGCTCAGGAAAACATCTTAAAAGCACTTAAAGCCTGCCCCGAAGCGGCTGAGGGCTTTGAGGACTTCAAGGATATGCGTGACACTGTATTCGGCGATATCATCACTTCTCACGGCACAAAGGGCTGTGAACTTCCGCTTGTCTTCCTTGCGGACTATGCGTACAAAAACGACAGGGAATTGCTGAAGCCATATCTTTCAGAAGCCGATTCTGAGGAGTGGGGAAAAAACACAAAAGAACCCGAGCTTGCACCTGTTTACGCACACAAAGCCAAAAAGAACGCTCTTGCAAGACTTGCCGACAGGCTTTTCCCGCCTGAAACACGTGTAAGGACAATTGTTGACGGTATTCTTTCTAAACGGAAAGGATTATGACAGGAAAATAAGACACCTATCTGCCTTTTTCAGCACAAGGATACGACACCAAAATCAGACACCGCATTATAATCACATTTCCCGTGCATATTCTGCCATAACCCCTTGTATTCTCCGTTGCAGACCTGCTGTCTGTGTGTTATGATATTTACTGTAATAAAACACACAGGAGGTATAAATCAATGAACAGCAAAATAAAGGTACTTATAGGTGACGACTCAGCCGAAACAGGAGTAAGCATAGCAAACAAGCTCCGTGAAAGAGGTATGTATGCCTATACACGCAGAAAGGATACCGGTGTTATACTTGAATCCATACGCAAGGATCCGCCTGATGTTGCCGTACTTGACGTTGACGCTCAGAATGGTGATGTCATTGCTGTAATGAAGGCGGTAAGGGAAATGGGGGTAAAATTCCCTGTATTCATAATAGTATCAGCCTACGATAATGAATTCATCGAACGTCAGGTCACTGAAAACGGAGCTTCACGCTTCCTCCTCAAACCATATGATGCCGATGACCTTTGCAGTGCTATCAATTCCGCTATGGGTGACAGAGCCAACAGTCTGAGCGATGATATGGAGGTAGTAGTTACCGATATAATCCATCAGCTCGGCGTTCCTGCACATATAAAAGGATATCACTATCTGCGTACGGCTATACTCTATTCCATCGAGGACAAGACCCTTCTCGACAGCGTTACAAAGCTGCTTTACCCAACAGTTGCAGGCATATACGACACTACCTCATCAAGGGTGGAAAGAGCCATCCGCCACGCTATCGAAATAGCATGGGACAGAGGCAATGTAGATACCCTCAACTCATTCTTCGGCTATACTGTGGATACGGGTAAGGGCAAACCGACTAATTCGGAATTTATCGCACTAATAACCGACAAGCTGCGCCTGCGCTATAAAGCTGCGCTGCGGCTCGGTAAATAAGAACCTGTTCAGCATGGGCGCCGCATACGCTGCCTGTGAAAACAAGTTCAGATATATGGCAATAGATACATGATATCCATTTGCCAGAAGGAGGAATAATCATGTCATTCAAAAAGATCAGTACCGATCAGCTAAGCTTCAATCCATTTCTCGGTATAGGCAGAGACTGGCTGCTCATTACAGGCGGTACCAAGGAAAAATTCAATACCATGACAGCTTCATGGGGACAGCTTGGACGTCTGTGGAACAAGGATGTTTTCACTGCCTATATCCGTCCTAACCGCTATACTTTTGAGTTTGTGGAAAAAGATGACTGCTTCACAGCTTCTTTCTTCACTATGGATCACCGTAAGGAGCTTTCATTCTGCGGCTCTAATTCGGGCAGAGATGTAGATAAGGTAAAGGCTACAGGTCTTACCCCTGTTGAGCTTGACGGCTGCATGGCTTTCGAGGAAGCTGAAATGGTATTCGTTCTCCGCAAGCTGTATACATACGATATGCAGGAAAGCGGATTCACTTCCGATGATGGTTTCCCTGCGGCGTTCTACTCAGCAGACCCTTACCATAAGGCATTTATATCAGAGATAACTGCCGTTTACGTCAAGGAATAAAAATACAGGCTGTCAAGGTCTTCCCTCTTTCGATCACGATAAGGGAAACTGCCTTGACAGCCTTTTTATTGCTCTGTATATCTGCTGTGGATCACTTGCAGTCAGCAGTATATATCATTTCCAGAAAGCATAAAGCTGTTCTGTTTCATATGCTACTTCGGGATGATCCATGTTGGATGAACCGTATCGGAAGCTCTGATTAACAGACTGTGTACCGCTGACGATAAGGGTCCACACCATAGAGAAGCATATAAAGCCCCTTATGAAGCTTCGCTTGCTCTGATCGCTTATCTTGGAATATATATAGAATATTATAGCATAAGCGCCTAAGATGGACTGCCATGAGAAATCCACCATATACCTTACAGCATAGCCGCTCTCCCATACAGAGGCGATTATAGCTGCCGGTATAATGACACAGGGGATGCAGATATAAGCTGCCGCCTGAAGCTTTTTCTTTTTGTCAGGTATCCTTTTCAGTGCTTTGCCTGTGATAAAATATGCAAACATAGGCGGTGCAAGGAAGAAAAGCCCTGACGAATTCAACGTTGATACCCTGTCCTCATAAAAGAAACCGTTGGTATCAAGGAACTGGAAATCCGTTGATACAAATGGATAACTCGCTGAGAATACAGGCGGATTGAAAAGATAATTGTAAAGTGCAATAAGCGACAGGCGTGGATGGAACTGTGCCTTTGTGAAATCATTGATGGTAAGTGAATACTGTATACCAAATTCAAACGGATCGCTGAATCTGTCGTAATTGTACCACATCTGCACTAAACCGAGGCACATCATAGGTATCAGCGCACACATAAGATATCTTATGCCCATAGAGTTGAAAAGGCATTGTTTCTTTTTCCCGTCGGAAGTTCTGCGGAAACCTGCTGCTCTCGGAAGTGCTGACAGCATGAAACCTGCCGCACATATACAGTAAAGTACAAGTGTAGGACGTGAAAGGACTGCAACCGCAAATAACAATGAGGATACAGCCGTCCTTGGCAGCGATATCTTTCCGCCGCCTACTATATTGGCTGAAAACATGAAGTAGACCGCCCATGTCATAAAGCAGAAGCCTGCCGACATAGCTGCCTCATAAAACATAGGTCTGCCTATACTGTACCATATGCCGCTTGCCGTCTGGAGTATAACAAGGGCGGCTATAGCGATCCCGGCTGGAGTTTTCGGGAAAAGCTTACGCATGAACTCCATGAATACCATTGTAAGTCCTATTATGCCGATAAGCGAGAATATCAGCACTGCTCCCTGATCGGGGAAACAGCAGCCTGTCAGCTTGTGATAAGGCAGAAACAGCAGTATCACAGGCGCAATGCCGTAATAGGAATAGTAATTGCCCTTATAGTAAACATGATCCCATTTTATATTGATATCATTATCCTCACGATAGGCTTTATCGTATATATTTTCAAATTCAACAACATCCTTTGTGGGAGCTTCAAGCAGATGTGTACTTCCGTGCTCAAAGGCTTCGGGAAGTTCCTGTGATACCTGATCACCTGTCTTTTGCGTCAGAAGATATGACCACTCAACGCCGTTGAGCTTCATATTTGTCACTATCACTGCGATTATACAAGCAGCAGCCGTTATGACAACTGCCGCCCTTCTGCACAGCTTCTCGCTCTTGATAAAGCTTTTCTGCGACGATCTGCATTTCATTACCCAATAGAAAAACACCGACAGCCCTGTTATAAGCAGTACCCTGACAAATGATACGTCTATCGGTATCTGTGAATTGAATATGATACTGTCAAGATATATTATCCCTCCTGTAAGCGGAGACACCGTAAGTCTCAGAGAGCTTACATCGCCCGAAAGTTCAAGCGGTATAAACTGTGAATGCCATTTATCCCTTACAGTCGTTCCCTTGCCCACAGCCTGACGGTATACTGTAGTCTGAGTCTCATCCATAGCGTCTATCGATACGGCAGCACCGTTTGAATTATACTCATAATAAAGTTCGAGATACACATTGCTGATGGGTTCGTCTATGCCGTCAAAGGTAAATACAGCGGATTTATTACCCTTTACAACGATATCTTTTTCATCGGGGCGGTATTCCACACCTTCTCCGCAGGCACACTGCTCAGCTGTAAATTCCATTTCGTGATACTGTCCGAAAAACAGACGGTATGTAGGAAGGCTGAATACTGTGACTTCAAGTACAGCCGCTATAGTCAGCGCCTTGACAGCCTTTGCGAAAAGAACGCTTTTATTCTTCCTGTTCAGTTCGCATAACAGCATAGACACAGCCGCAGAAACTCCGAGAAGGATGAACCCCTGAGAGTACGCACTGAAATCTATCAGCTTTACGGCTGCGGATACAGCTATAAAGAAAACAAACACTGCTGCGCCCCGTGATATACTGATGAGATCGGACAGCCGCTTTGAAGGCTTTATGCCGGAAAGCTCACACCGTATCTCTTTAAGGAAGCATAGGCTCGAACCTACAGAGACAGCAAGCATTATTACGAATAAGAATGTATTCATTACAATCCCCCTAAATAAGGTATAAACTCAGGGAATACCTGATGACACACAGAACATTATATAACATCGTCATTTATTTGTCAAGTTGAGGGAACATTCATGAAAGCAGCAGATGTATCACCAAGCGTTTTATCTTCAATGCACAGGATGTATACGATACAGTATTTCCCTGTTATCAACAGGAATACAGGATAAAATGACGATATCTGACAAAAAAGCGGAAAAACTATTAATTTCCGCTTTATTTTTTTTTTGAAATGTTGTATAATGTATGATGTGTAAAAATGACAACATTAATTAAATGATAAATTATTGAGGTGAACTATGACTGAAAAATATTCTCTGGGAATCGATGTCGGCTCTACAACTGTCAAAACAGTTATCACAGACTGCTCAGGTGAGATCATATACTCAAAATATCAGCGCCACCTTTCAAAGGTCAAGGAGACTGTGACGGATCAGCTGAAGATCATACAAGCTGACTACCCCGAGGCTGAATTTACTGTATGCATTACCGGTTCAGCAGGTCTCGGTCTGGCTAATTCTGCCGATATCCCCTTTGTACAGGAGGTACACGCCGCATTCCTCGCTGTAAAGCAGAAGCAGCCTGATGCTGATGCCGTTATCGAACTGGGCGGTGAGGATGCCAAGATAATCTTCCTTACAGGCGGCGTAGAACAGCGTATGAACGGTTCATGTGCAGGCGGTACAGGAGCTTTCATAGATCAGATGGCTACTCTCCTGGGTATCTCCGCTGACGAACTGGACGAGCTTTCCATGCACTCACAGAAGATATATCCCATAGCTTCACGCTGCGGAGTATTCGCTAAATCGGACATACAGCCTCTCCTCAATCAGGGTGCCCGCCGTGAGGACGTTGCCGCAAGTATCTTCCAGGCAGTTGTTGACCAGACTGTATCAGGTCTCGCTCAGGGACGTAGTATCGAGGGAAAGGTACTCTTTCTCGGCGGCCCGCTGTTCTTCCTCAAAGGACTGAGAAAAGCTTTCGTCAACACTCTCGGACTTGATAACGCCCACGCTGTTTTCCCTGAGGAAGCTCCTGTTTTCGTGGCATACGGCTGTGCTGTCTATGCTGCAAACGCCGAGAAAGCTTACCATATAGAGGATATCATAGATAAGGTAACAAACGCCGGAACATCCGATAATATCGTAACAAGCGACCCCCTGTTCAACTCTCAGGCAGAGTACGAGGAATTTGTTGACCGCCACAAGCAGTGTGACCTGGGCTATGCCGATATACGCACATATGAGGGCGACGCTTACCTCGGTATCGATGCAGGCTCAACTACCACAAAGCTGGTGCTGATAACCGATGACGGAAGGATACTCTATCACTACTACGCTTCAAATCAGGGTCAGCCGCTGGACAAAATATCCGAGCAGTTAAAGGTCATCTACGAGGCTATGAACCCTGCTATAACTATAAAGGGCTCAGCTGTTACAGGCTACGGTGAGGACCTCATAAAAGCAGGTCTTTCCATCGATAACGGCATAGTTGAAACAGTTGCCCACTTCAAAGCCGCCTCCTATTTCTGCCCCGATGTTGACTTCATCATTGATATCGGCGGACAGGATATCAAGTGCTTCAAGATAAAAAATCAGACCATCGACAGCATTATGCTGAATGAAGCCTGTTCTTCGGGCTGCGGTTCGTTCATACAGACCTTTGCTATGGCTCTGGGATACGATATCGCCGAATTCTCACAGCTGGGACTTTTCGCTCAGCACCCCGTTGACCTGGGCTCACGCTGTACGGTATTCATGAACAGCTCAGTAAAACAGGCTCAGAAGGACGGCGCTACTGTTGAGGATATCTCGGCAGGTCTGTCATCCTCCATCATCAA
>JAFOMV010000243.1 GCA_017418765.1 Ruminococcus sp.
AAAAAATAAGATCAGGTTTTATTGCCTGTAATTGCAAGTCAGCGAAATATTCTGCATGGGTATTTCGTTGACTTGTTTTGTATTGTATGATATAATGAATGTAAACATTCATTATAATGTATTAAAATGTCCTTGCAGATACGCAGATCAGCAGATCTGTTCACTGCATATCGGACAATTATATCATAACGCTTACGCTTATATGATATAATGAATAAAAATGTCCTTGCAGATACGCAGATCAGCAGATCTGTTCCCTGCATACCGGGCAATGAAATCATCAAGTTTAAATTTAAGGCAACACCGCACAAAGCCCGCCTGACGGCTTTGCACTGAATCTGTGGCGCCCGAAGGAAGTGCCCTTGGGGTACATATTTTCCGTCATCTCGCACAGAAATTCCTTGATATACGTCAGTATGCCTGCGGAATTTCTATACAATCTGACGAAAAATCTGTCAGCGCATCTTTAGCACATGCTTTGTGCGGTGTTGCCTTAATGATACAATAAAACATATTCAATACTGGATCATGCTGAAAGGAGGATAGTGTAAATGATAAAAGGTGCAATATTCGATATGGATGGATTAATGATAGATACTGAAAAACTGTATCTGAAATTCTGGATACAGGCGGCAAATGAATACGGATACGATATGAAGCCCGAACATGTTTACTCTATACGAAGCCTGTCAAGAAAATATTCCATACCTAAGCTAAAAGGCATTTTCGGTGATAATTTTCCAACAGAGGAAATACGTGCCAGACGTACGGAGCTTATCAATTCTTATGTCAGGGAAAACGGCGTTGAAGTGAAGAAAGGCCTCTTTACTCTGCTTGACTATCTGCGTGATAACGGGATAAAGATGGCGGTAGCGACCTGCACCCCCACAGAGCGCAGCAGGATGTATGTAGACAGGATAGGGGCTATGGATTATTTCTCTGCAATTGTCGGCGGAGATATGATAATAAGCGGTAAGCCTGACCCGGATATTTATCTTGCTGCGGCGAAAGCTTTAGGCATACCTCCGCAGGAATGTGCGGCTTTTGAGGATTCACCCAACGGTATCCGGTCAGCTTATTCAGCAGGCTGTTTTACCATTATGATACCGGATATGACACAGCCTGACGATGAATTGCTTCCGATGATCACCGAGGTATATGAAAGTCTCGACAAGGCGGTCAGCTTTTTTGAAGGGAGGATATGATATGCCAAGTGTATCAGAGGTGTTTGAGATACCAAAATTCTACTATTTTGACAGCGGCAACGATTATTCAGGCAGCAAGGGAGATTTTGCCTATAAGATAATCACAGGAGATGTTCTCAAATGTATGACATGGCACGGAAGGCTTTGTTCCATGAAAGCTGATATTGAGAATGAACAGGAATTTGAACGTTCTGAGGAAGGATTTGCTGCTATGATAAAATGGCTTGAGGATAAATATAACGGCTGACGTATGGTCATAATTAACATCTGTAACGGAAAATAGGCATTTTGTATAGATGAAATGTATAAAAATGAGGCTGTATACGGCGCAATATCGGGCGTTTTGTCATTTTTTTCCCATTTCCTTGACAAATGTTGATAAAGGGTATATAATTCAATTGTAAAAATCTAAAAAATGGAGGATATCACAATGACAAAAACAGAATTAATCAGTGCTGTTGCTGACAAGGCAGACTTCACCAAGAAGAATGCAGAGGTAGCTGTAAATGCTATGATCTCTGCTATCACAGACGCCCTCGCAAGTGGTGAAAAGGTTTCCATCGTTGGTTTTGGCACATTTGAGGTACGTGACCGTAAGGAAAAGCAGGTAATCAATCCACAGACAAAAAAGATGATGACTGCTCCTGCTTCAAAGGCTCCTGCTTTTAAGGCTGGTCAGGCTCTCAAGAATGCAGTAAACAACAAGTAATTTTCAAAAGGAGGTCCTTATAATGCCAAGAGCTAAGAAGACTGAAGCAGCTGTTGAGGTAAAAGCTGCTGCTCCTGTTGAAGAAAAGAAGGCACCTGCAAAGAAGGCTGCTGCAAAGAAGCCTGCTGCAAAGAAAGCTGCTGCTCCAAAGGCTGCTGCCGAGGAGAGAAAGGTAGTTATTCAGTACAATGGCGGCGAGATCGCCGGTACTGACCTTGTTGATAAGGCAAAGGCTGATGCAGGTATTAAGACTGCAAAAAGCGTAGTTGTATACGTAAGACCTGAGATCAATAAGGTATACTACGTTATCGATGATAATACATTCGGTAACTTTGATCTTTTCTGATCGCAATTTGTACAAAAGAAAAAACTGCGGTACAGCGTATAATGCTGTACCGCAGTTTTCGTTTATAAAGGATCATTCATCGTCTTCCTGTTCATTTTCTTCGACAGGCAGCACTTCTATTATCACCTTTTCAACGTTTTGTTCATTTACTTCGGCAGCAGTAATGCGGAATATGCCTGTTTCAGCAGTTTCGCCTGCTTCGGGGATGTGTTCCATAACATCGGTTACCCATCCTCCGACTGAGTTGTATTCAGTATCGATGATATCTTCGTCAAGATCGAGCATTTCCAGCATATCACTGACGCTCATATCTCCGGCTACTTCGTATTTATCAGGGGCGATCATAAGAAGGTTATTGACGATCTCGTCATCCTCATCGTATATTTCACCTACAAGCTCCTCTATAATGTCTTCGAGGGTTATGATGCCTTTAGTGCCGCCGTATTGATCTGTAACAACAGCAAGATGTACCTTTGAGCGCTGCATATCACGCAGAGCCTCGCTTATATGTTTTGTATCAGCTATATGGGGTACTTCCTGTATTATGCCGCTTATATCGCTGCCGCCTTCCACGAGCATTTTGAAGAACGCCTTGTTTGTGATTATTCCCACGATCTCATCAAGGCTTTTCTCATATACAGGCAGACGTGAATACATTTCTGAGCTGAATGTATCCTTTATCTCGTCTATGGTGGAATTGACCTCAACTCCTACGACTTTTACACGGGGGATAAGTATTTCGCTTACACTGATCTCGTCAAATTCGAGAGCGCTTTTTACGAGTTCGCTTTCCTGTTCTTCAATAACGCCTTGTTCTTCTATCTCGTCTATCATGTATTTAAGTTCATCCTCAGTAACACTTGGGGCTTCCTTGCCTTTTGACATAAGCGAAGAAAGTTTGTTGAGGAGCCATACAGCAGGCTTGAACAGAGTGACAAGTGCAGTAAGTGGTTCTGCGAAAAAAAGGGCAAGCTTTTCAGCGTTGCGCTTGGCATATGATTTTGGCAATACTTCGCAGAAAACAAGGACAAGCACCGTTATTACCACAGTTGATACTGCCGGACCTTTTTTACCGATGAGGTCTATGAAAACTATGGTACCGATAGATGAAGCTGCGATATTGACAATGTTGTTGCCGATGAGAACAGCAGTCAGGACTTCATCGAATCTGTTTGCCAGCTTCAAAGCCTTTGAAGCTTTTTTATTTCCCTGGGCTTCATAATTTTTGAGCCTTATTTTGTTTACGCTGGAATAGGCTGTTTCGGTTCCTGAAAACAGTGCAGAGAAAATCATCATAATGAAGATCAGCACAATTTTCCAGATATCAGATCTTTCCATTTTATACCTTTCTTTGTTCTGTAATAGAGTGTTAAGCTCTTTTCTGACAGCAGGAAATAAATCAGACCTGCTATTTTAGTGGTTATTGGTTTGTACGCTGAGATCAACATTGTAGGTTCCCACTGTTTGTTTATGTGAAAAGTACGGAACGCCGAGAGCGGCGTTCCATACAAATGTGTCATAGTATGCTAAACGTACAAAGTAAGCGAGCCTGCAAGCGGCAGCGTGGACTGCCGGCGTGGATGTTTCCGTTTACCAGTTGATCATCCAGTTGTACATTCCTTCGTACTGTAGAGCAGAACTGTTCCATGAGAAGTCAGCTTCCATGCCTCGTACTACCATCTTGTCCCACTGGTCACGATGATTGAAATAAATATGCTTTGAATAATTGATAACGCCAAGCATCTCGTCGCCGTTGAAGTTAGCGAATGAGAAACCTGTACCTGTGCCGTCAAATTCGTTGTAAGGCTGAACAGTGTCCTTCAGACCGCCTGTCTCACGTACTATCGGCAATGTACCGTAGCGAAGCGAGATAAGCTGTGTAAGTCCGCATGGCTCAAACAGCGAAGGCATGAGCATTGCATCTGCTGCTGCATAAAGCTTGTGAGCAAGATCGTCATTGTAGAGTATATTTGCAGATACTCTTTCAGGGTATTTCCACTGATAATGCTTGAACATATTCTCATATTTAGGGTCACCTGTACCTATTATCACGAACTGCGTGTTTTCGTCACAGATATGATCCATTGCATAGTTAACGAGATCGAGGCCTTTCTGTTCTGTCAGACGGGAGATTATAGCTATCATATACTTTCCCTCGTCCACAGGCAGTCCGAGCTGCTCCTGCAATTTTTTCTTGTTCTCAGCCTTTTTGGCTTTGACGTTACTCTTGCTGAATTTTGCATATATCTTATTGTCAGCGGAAGGGTCGAAAACCTTATAGTCGATACCGTTCAGTATACCACGCAGAGAGGCAGCACGTGCCCTGAGAAGTCCGTCAAGCTGTTCGCCGAAGAAAGGGTATTTTATTTCGTCTGCATAGGTCTCTGATACAGTTGTGATATAATCTGCGTACACCAGACCGCCCTTGAGCATATTGGCGTTTTTGTGGAATTCCAGTTTATCTGACGTGAACATATAATCAGGCAGTGCAGTGTTGTACTTGAATGTGTCTATATCCCACACGCCCTGGAATTTTAAGTTGTGGATGGTCATGATAGTCTTTGTTGAACTGAAAAACGGATTTGTTGCAAAGGCAGTGTGCAGGAATACAGGTATCATGGATGCCTGCCAGTCGTGACAGTGTATAATATCGGGGCGGAAGCCTATAACAGGCAGTATTGCCAGTACAGCCTTGCAGAAGAAAGTGAACCTCTCTATATCCCATTTCAGGTCTGATGAATAGGGAGTATCACACTTGAAGAAGAACTCGTTATCAACAAAGTAGAACTTGATACCGTTGTATTCGTACTCCATTATACCGACGTGTACGCCCTCACGTCTCATGCCGTAGTCCATATAGAAATGTGTAACATACTTGAAATCGTTTCTGTATTGTTCAGGGATACAGGTGTAGTATGGCATTATAACTCTTACGTCGAACTGTTCCTTATTGATATACTGCGGAAGTGCGCCTACAACGTCCGCCAGACCTCCTGTCTTAATAAAGGGAACACACTCTGATGCTGCGAATAAAATATTGTTCATGGCATAAACTCCTTTTCCTTAATTTTGCTGCGGCTTACCATTCTTCTATACATATAACAAAAGCTACAGCTTTACAATTTATATTATATACCAATTTTCTTATATAGTCAAGACAAAACAGGAAAAACTGCACAATACAGCCGATTTGTATATTTATACCGGCAATATACAAATGGTGATATATTATGCTGTTTAAAATATAACACAGCACAATATATCATTAACATAACACATTAAATCATCGGGACTTGCGAAAAATGATTCATTGTGTAAGAATACAAAAAATAATGGCACGATACGTCAGAAAATGAGTATTATATATCATTGAAAAAAATGTCATTCAGGTGTATAATACAAGCGGTAGATGATTTAATAGGGGATCGAGCTTAAATTTAGTAAAATGGAGGGAAATTCAAATGAAAAACAATATGATGAAAAAGCGCATTGCTTCTCTTGCAGCAGCAGCCGTTATGACAGCTTCATGTGCAGCAGGCACACTTTCCGGCACATTCTCACTGCTGGCAGGCAGTACTGCCATTACAGCCCATGCAGCCGAAAGTACGGTGAAGTTCATATCCACAGTCGGCTATGGAGAGGCTGTGTATGCTATGTGGTCGCCTGTATCAGGCGCAAGCGGCTACAATGTTTATGTTGACGGAACTAAGATCGACTCAATGCTCATCAGACAGTATTCAGGCTATATGAGAGCTGATGCTGTAGGTCTGAAGGCAGGAAGCCATACTATGAAGGTAGTTCCTGTTATCGGCGGCAAGGAGGATACATCAAAGGCTGCGGAGACCAAGGCTGCAGCTTATGCACATGACAGATCAGGCTTCGGCTTCGTGAACGGCGATTCAAGCGGTGCATACAACAAGGACGGCTCCCTTAAATCAGGTGCTACAGTAGTATACGTTACCAACGATAACAAGGATAAGGTAAGCGTTTCTCTCCCTGACAAGAAGGGCACAGCCACAAAGCTGACAGGCATCCAGAACATCCTCACAAATCTTAAGAGCAACACAAAGGCAGGCCCTGTTTGTATCAGATTTATCGGTAATATTACCGATCCATCGACTCTCACAAACGGTGATCTCTATGTTGATACAGTTACCTGTGGAGTTACGATCGAGGGTATCGGTGCTGATGCAACGCTCAACGGTTTTGGTCTTTCCATCAAGAAGTCATCAAATGTTGAGGTTCGCAATCTCGGATTCATGAACTGTAACAGTTCAGAGGGCGATGACTGTTCACTTCCGGCAGGAAATGACCATATCTGGGTGCATAACTGCGACTTCTTCTACGGCGATGCAGGTTCAGACGCTGACCAGGCTAAGGGCGACGGCGCTCTCGATACAAAGACATCAACCTATATTACACATTCCTACAATCACTTCTGGGATAACGGAAAGTGTAATCTCCAGGGCATGAAGAGCGAAAAGGCAGAAAACTATATCACATACCATCACAACTGGTATGACCATTCAGATTCACGTCATCCACGTATCCGTACCTGTTCAGTACACTGCTACAACAATTACTTCGACGGAAATTCCAAGTACGGTGTAGGCGTTACAATGGCTTCATCATGCTTCGTTGAGAACAACTATTTCCGCAACTGCAAATATCCTATGCTCTCATCAATGCAGGGCAGCGACGTTGCAGCAGGCGGTACCTTCTCAGGTGAAGCAGGCGGTATCATAAAGTCATATGGCAACGTTATGAGCGGTCAGAAGGCATATGTTACATATCAGAAGAATAAGACGGAATTTGATGCTTATGAAGCCTCATCCAAGACTGAGAAAGTTCCTGCCGGCGTCAAGACAAAGCTTGGCGGAACTGCATATAACAATTTCGATACTTCTTCTGTAATGTACAAGTATACGCCTGACAAGGCCGAAGATGTACCAACTATCGTTACTTCAAAGGCAGGACGTGTTGACGGCGGTGACTTCAAATGGAAATTCAACAACGCTGTTGACGATGAGAGCTATGCTGTAAATACAGCCCTTAAAAAAGCTCTTACATCCTACAAATCCTCTATTACTGCTATCGGAAGCGGCTTTAAGGAGGATAATGCAGCAGCTCCTGCTGTTACGACAAATGCACCGGCAGTTGTAACTACTGCTGTACCGACATCTAATACAACTGTTCAGACAACAGTTCAGAATACAACACAGGCACAGGTGACTCAGAAGCCTGCCACACCGGTTACAGGCGCAAATGTAATATACTGCTCACCTACAGGCAGCGGCAGCGGTAAGACGATGAATGACCCTGCTGATGTACGCTCGGCTATCAAGTCGGTTCCTGCAGGCGGTACTATTTATCTCCTTGATGGCACTTACAAGTTCAGCGAGCCTATCATAATCGAGGAGGCAAACAGCGGTAAGTCAGGTTCACCAAAGACGATATCCGCATATCCCGGCGCTAAGGCAGTGTTCGACTTCTCAGGCGAAAAGGTGTCTTCTGCCAACCGAGGACTTGTTCTTGATGGTTCATACTGGCATTTCTACGGCTTTGAGGTAACAAAGGCAGGGGATAACGGTATGCTTCTTTCAGGCGATAACAACCTCATAGAGATGATGGTATTCAACAACAACCAGGATACAGGTCTCCAGTTATCACGTTACCAGACAGCCTATACCAAGGTAGCTGACTGGCCTTCATACAATACTATCCTAAACTGTACATCAAAGAATAACTGCGATGATGCAACTATGGAAAACGCAGACGGATTTGCTGCTAAGCTGACTTGCGGCGAGGGCAATGTATTCGACGGCTGTATGGCTTACAACAACTCGGACGATGGCTGGGATCTTTATGCCAAGACTGAGACAGGCCCTACAGGTGTTGTTACTATCAAAAACTCCATCGCCTTCAGAAACGGCTTTACTGAGGACGGCAGAGGCTACGGCGACTGCGACGGTAACGGCTTCAAGCTGGGCGGCGGCGGTGTAGGCACACGCCACGTAGTCGAGAACTGTCTCGCATTTGAGAACCTCAACTGCGGCTTCACAGATAACAACAACCCTGAGTTCGGCGTTCTCAGGAACACCACAGCTTACAACAATGGTATAGGAGGCGGCGGAAAGGCTAACTACTTCGTATACCGCTGCTCAGCTAAGGCTGATATCCAGAACACTGTAACATATTACAATACCTCAAAGGTATCTTCTACAAAGGCACCTGGCATAAAGCTTGCAAATGATAAGTTCAAGGGTGTTGTCAAGAACAGCCTTTACTACAACAGCAAGTACTACTACAGCGCAGGTTCATTCAACGCTGACGGTTCACAGCCGAAGGCAGGCAATGTTGTAACTCCGTCAGATTCAGACTTCATCACTCTCAGCGTTCCTGCAATGGGCACTGACTTCCATACAAAGTGGAGAAACAGCAATGGTACTCTCAATACAGGCGGCTTTGCAGAGACTACAGGTACATACAAGTCACTTGGCTACCACTTCACAAACCTCACTCCAAGCGCACCTGTTACAACTCCGCAGAGTCAGCCGGCAGTTACGACAGCTACACAGCAGCCGGCGCAGACTACATCGAGCACTCAGCAGCAGCCCACTGTATCAGGCGGATATGCTCATGATTTCACAGCTAACGGTAAGGCAAGCTCATTCTACACCATCTCAGGCAATCTTTCAACTTCAAAGGGCACAGCAGCGTACAACGGCAAGACTCTTACACAGTGCCTGAAAATGGAAACAGCAACATCTGTCGGCTTCACAGCTCCTTCCGCAGGCAAGCTTACACTTGTATTTGGTGAAGCAGCAGCTACAATAAAGGTAGACGGCAAAAAATTAACAGCCGCAAACGGTATCGTCACCGTTGACCTTGCTCAGGGCGCACATACCATAACAAAGGCAGATACAGCCAATCTGTTCTATATGGATTTTGCGGCTTCCAATTCAGCTGCAACTCAGACATCTCCTGCTGCGGTAAATGGACTTGCAGGCGATTCAAACGGAAATGGTATAGTTGATATTTCTGATGCTATCCTTATAATGCAGTCGCTTGCCAACCCATCAAAGTTCAGTATACCCGAAGCATACAAGGGCAATGCAGATGTATACCAGCCGGGAACAGGTGTAACTAATCAGGATGCACTTTCGATACAGAAATATCTCTTAGAGATAATCCCGTCGCTTCCTGAGAAGTGAAAATAACATTTCCCTCCAAAGGTCAGAGGGCCTGATATAATAATAATGGAAAAAGGTCTCGTTACAGTTTATGTGCAGTATCATTCTGTGCATAGACGGTAGGAGACCTTTTTCTTTATTTATGCAGAAAAATGGATTTGAACAGATATTGACATAAAGTCCGATCAAAGTTATAATTAATGTGTACATAACAATTCAATGTAGTAAACAGGAGGTAAAATATGTCATATAATGTTATAATGATAAACGGAAGTCCCCATGCGAAAGGATGTACAGCCGCAGCACTGAGCGAGGTCTGTCGCACTCTTGAAAAAGAGGGGATAAGCGTAAAAAACTATACAGTAGGCAATAAGGATATAAGGGGATGTATCTCATGTAATTCCTGTAATGAAAAGGGAAAATGTGTATTCGATGACCTTGTCAATGAGATAGCACCTGAATTTGAAAAAGCTGACGGTATCGTTATCGGAAGCCCGGTATACTACGGTTCACCGAATGGTACTCTCCTTTCATTTCTTGACAGGCTTTTTTACAGCACCCATTTTTCAAAGCATATGAAAGTGGGCGCAGCTGTTGTAAGCTGCCGGCGTGGAGGAAATACAGCTTCATTTGATGTACTGAACAAGTATTTTACAATAAGCGGTATGCCTGTTGTTTCAAGTACATACTGGAATCAGGTACATGGCTTTACGGCAGACGATGTTATGAAAGACCTCGAAGGGCTTCAGACGATGAGAAATCTGGCAAGGAATATGGCGTTTATGATAAAGGCTGTATCAGATGCAAAGGAAAGGTACGGTATGCCCGAGGAAGAACACAGCTTCTTCACAAGCTTTCCTGACGGTAAATAAAGGTAAGTCTGCTGCGATGATCCTAAAGAGCTGATATTTGGAGCGATAAGGGCAAAACTATATAAAAAAATAAAAGCAGGCTATTTGCTTATAGTTATTTTCCCACTTGCAAAAAATGGTATTTCGTGGTAAAATATACTTGTTGTGTGTAATTTCAAGACTTTCCGTGTAAATTCTCATATATGTTTATGCGGTGGTGTCTTTATGGAGGGGATTCTAATGAAGAAGAAAATCGCATTGCTCTCAGCCGTTGCGCTGATGGCGCTTGTATCATGCAGCGGCAATACTGTACCGTCATCCGGTACTGTTGAGGGGTCAGCAGTATTACAGCAGAATGACGATGAAATAACTGATACCGCTGAAGAAAACATTAAAGAGACAGATGATAATGACAGTGAAGCAAGCGGTACTGACAACAAGGATAAAAAGGAGACAAATACTGAAAAGGATCCTGACAAATATAACACCTATTCTATGGATGAGCTTTACGGGGAAGGTTCTCCGCTGACAGGCTACTGGCATACAGAGAACAAGGATATGTATATCGAGTATAATGAATTCGGCAGTGAAGGTTTTACCGTATTCATCCTCGGAAAGGATATGCAGATATTCTCGTCACAGATAGGTACATTTTCGGGTACTCCGCAGAATACTGAGTATATACTTGCTTCATCGCCTGAGGATGAGGATGTAAGGAATCTGTACAATAAGGATACAAAGCTTTCTATGGCTGTAAACGATGATAATTCCATATCTGTGTTCCTTGATTTCGGTTTTGGCAAGACATCCACATATACCTTTACGAAAGGTCACCCTGCTGCTGATGCTCTTATGGTATATATCGGCGACTGGGGCAATGCAGGCGGTATTGATCTGAGCTGTACTTACGAGGACGGTAAGGACGAAGTGAACATACAGTCTGTTTTCGGATTCTCTGCTGATAATTATCCGATCGCTATACCAACTGTAAATGATAATAATGAATGCTGGCTCTGCTGTCCGTATAAAAACGGAATGCTCACCACTTATTCAGATCAGGGTGTATTCTATGATGTTATAAATGTTCATCTTGAGCTTAATTCTGACGGTTCACTCAATGCGAACCGTGAGTACACGAATCCTACGCTAAGAAACAACAGTTTCCTAAGTTCGGGAAGCGTTATAAGGAAACAGTCGTAAAGCTTCTTTTTTACGAATATCACAATACGATACAGCCCCTCAGAAGGCGCTCTGTCATTTGGAAAAACGCAGTTTTTCCGGGAGCCTCCTCTGAGGGGCAAAAATAATATTCAGCTTTTTGACTGTTAATAGTATGAAATTGATATATAGGCAATACTCATGTTTCAGCCTTCGGGCAGACTTTTCAGCATTTTCAGCATATATTTCTGTATAGACAGAGCGTCTTTGGAAGTAACACCGTCACCAATGCTGTATACATCTGCATTTTTGTAGCCCTTTTCGGTGATATGGCCTTTCGCTTTTCCGATAACACTGTACTGATCGGGATTTGAGACACACTGCATTATAAGAACAGCGTCTGAAAGATCTACCTTGCCATCGCAGTTGGAATCGCCGAAAGAACGGTCACCTACCTGGATATAGCCGTTTTCTATGCCGTTTGTGAACAGCCATGCCTGCATAAGCAGACTATCCCTGTTTGTGGCATCGTTTACGAAACAATCCTCTGTAATTTTGCCTTTTTCATAAACTATCCTTATCGGGTAGATATCACCGTCAGCGGCGTCATCAGGAAGCTGAAGCGTAAACGACCATATATCACCATCCAGCCCTGAGCCTGTTTTGCCTGCGGTAGCAAGAAAAATGCAGTTTTCAAATGCCAGGGATTCGGTACTCAGATTAGCAGCTGCTGATCCCTTTGATGCGGCTAAATTAGCTTTGGCAGGCACAAGAGAAAGACGTTTGTCATAGTATACATGGATGCCTGTTGAGCAGTAGTTCTTATCGGCTCCCTTTACACTGATCTTTACGGTTTGCCTGCTTGAAGCTGCTTCACTTGCGTTTAGCTTTATCCTGCTGACCGATAGAGTTGGTTTCAGAGGTGAAGATGCTATCTGTGACTGGCTGAATCCTCCGTCAGCATCTGCGTATGCGGCAGGTGTTTGGGCTGTGTTCAATGCTAAAAACATACTAAGCAGCGATCCTGATATAATTCGTTTGATATTCATAACAATGCCTCCCTTACAATGAAGTCATAGTAGTATAAGATATATATATTATACCATTTCTTCACTAAAAATGCAAATCAGCAGACAGTCTGTCCTGAGCATTAAAATCAGTAAGGAATGCATGAATATGGCTATTTCAGATAGCTTTTATGTTAAACTATGGGTAAGCTGCACAAATGAAAAAACAAATAATTGTTGAAAACATAGAATATTTGCGAA
>JAFOMV010000037.1 GCA_017418765.1 Ruminococcus sp.
TACCTCATTATGCACATACTCTAAGGCATTAAGATATCCTGTATATCGGAATTCAACATTTTCGCTTCCGGTGGTTGCTATAAAAGCGATGAAGTTAGCCTCGTCCTCCTGTATTATGCCTTTCAGATGAGCGTACTCATGACATATCGTAAATGGAAAGTTGCTTGCTACCATATCCTTATTATAGTTTGCCTCCATAGAAAACGGGAAATAAATTCCCAACAGTCTTGACTGGCTCATAAAGTAAGAGAACTGTATACGCTTTGCAGGTGGATAATAGCCTTTGAGCTGAGGATATTTCATGCCTGTACGCTTCATTGTTTCTTTTGCTTCTTTGCCGTAATCGCAGGTAAGCATAAATCTTCCGTCCTTATCTCTCGGAACTTCTTCTGCAAGCTCGTTTGCCTTATCAGCAAGAAAGGCATAAAGCTCGGCAAGCTGTTTATCTGAGCGCTCAGAGCCTTCTCCAAAATACCGCTCAGAGAAAGGAGTACATTGATACATAACGAAACAGTTGAGAGTCTCCGTAGTAAAGACATATGTAAATATCCACAGTACCGTACAGAAGAACACACCTGCTGTCCTGCGTCGCTTTCCTTTTTTTACTATGAGAAGTATCAGAAAAAGAGGTATGCCTATGACAGCAAGGATGATACCTGCGATTATCAGTATCTCTCCTGCTGAAAACGGAAAAAGACCGCTTATATGTGAGGCTATGCCCGATATATGCGGAAAGACTTTTTGAACATAGATATCGGAAAATTTTCTGCTTGACCGTGAAATGATATTGACAGCAAGCATAAGAACTGATATCAATATAGGGATGATGTAACGTTTTTTCATATATTTATCTCCACAAAATATATTATATTATGATTATATCACAAAGCTTTCGACAAATCAACTGTTTTTTTACGTTAATAATTGTCAGAAACACTCAGGCAGCACAGCACATAGACTACCTGATGTTTTTGCGCTGAAAATGCGAAATCTTTGCGCGGTGCTGCCTTTACTTTTTCTTTTCAATGTGCTATAATGATAACATTATATTTTATAAAAGCAGGTGTAATTATGGAAAGAGATAAAGTCATAATAAGAACAAGCATTATCGGAATAGCTGCAAACCTGTTCCTTGCAGGATTTAAAGCGGCGGTAGGTATGCTGTCATCATCCATAGCCATCATACTTGATGCTGTAAACAACCTGAGCGATGTGCTTTCCTCAGCAATAACCATATTTGGTACAAAGCTTGCAGGAAAAAAGCCTGACAAGAAACATCCCTTCGGACACGGCAGGATAGAGTATATATCCGCACTTGTAATATCCGTGATAGTTCTCTATGCAGGTATCACATCCTTTGTGGAATCTGTGAAGAAAATAATACATCCGCATACTCCTGAATACTCGCCTGCCGCTATAGTTATAGTAGCCGCTGCCGTAATAGTAAAGATAGCACTGGGACTGTATGTGAAAAAGACAGGTCAGAAAGTAAATTCTTCATCACTTGTAGCCTCCGGTACTGATGCGCTAATGGATTCCGTAATATCCTTTTCCACTCTCGTTGCTGCAATTATATTCATAACTACAGGTCTTAGCCTTGAAGCATGGCTGGGTGCGATAATATCCATAGTAATTATCAGATCAGGTATAGAGATACTCAGAGACAGCCTCTCAGACATCATCGGTCAGCGTGTTGACAGTGATATAACAAAGGAAGTAAAAAAGACCATATGCACCTTTCCCGAAGTACATGGTGCATATGATCTTGTACTGCACAGCTATGGTCCTGACCGCCTTATAGGTTCAGTTCACATCGAGATACCTGATAATATGACGATAAGCAAACTGGATAAGCTTGAAAGAAGCATAACAGATAAGGTGCTTGCCGAGCATAATATAATCCTTGCAGGTATAAGTGTTTACTCTATGAACACCGACGGCGGAAAAGCTGCTGAGATATACAGCGATATCCGCAGAACTGTCATGTCACATGAGCACGTTCTGCAAATACATGGTTTCTTCTATGACGAAGATACACATACTATAATCTTTGATGTTATCATAGATTTTGCTGCTCCCGACAGCAAGGCGCTTTATGCCGAGATAAGCCGTGAGATACAGCAGAAATATCCCGATCACAAGGTAGAGGTAAGGCTCGATCTTGATGTAAGTGATTAATCTATACTGTGGAATATAAGCTCGCCATTTTCAATGGCGAGTTTTCCTTTTTCTCCGTTAGCTGACAGAGGTGCCCAACCAATATTAGCGCTTTGCTTGTTTACGAAAAGTTCGCCGTTTTCCATGAAAAGGAAGTAATCTATCTCATCCATTCTTCCCTCAAGCTCATAATGTCTGTCATTTCTGATATCGTATACGCCAACTCTTGTATCTATGATACCGCTGCCTATACTAAGTGATGAACATATCTCAGGATAGCCGTCGCCGTTGAGATCGGTGAAAAATGCGCTCCATAGAGGCATACCGCCGAGAGTAATGATCTTCTCGCCGTTTCGCTCTAACATTATACCTGATTCGTTCATGCCGTTCCATGTAAAGACGATATCGGGGAATGCAGATATAATGATCTTTTCGTAATAATCGTGCATCGAAACATTTGACTCCATAAAGTTGTTCCAGCACCATACTTCGCCGTTTCCAACTTCAACATAACGTGGTTCATCACGGTTAGTGACTGAATATAGGAAACGGTTTATATTGTCGCTGCTGCCTTCACAGATATAGCTTTCACCGTTGATTATCAGATAGTCGCCGATTATGCTGATGTTGGTCTCTCTCTGCTGGAGTGGACCTACACCGTAGTAGCTGATATTGATATCATAGCGGTTCAGGCTGAGAACCTCGTAGCCGCTGTCCTTTCTGAGAAGATCCCTGTCTTTCAGAAGACTTACTAAACTCTTGACCTCAGGATAAGAAAGTTCTGTGCTCTTGCCTGATGAGGATGTTACCTGTATCCTGCTTACAGAATCCGGATGTATCTCCTTATAGAGCA
>JAFOMV010000244.1 GCA_017418765.1 Ruminococcus sp.
GCGTCACGCATACCTTCGGCAACTACAAGCGGTCCTGAAATTTTTACTACTGTTCCTTTGCTGTACATTTCTGTTTATCCGCCTCTTTCCTAATTTAATATATCGGAGCCGACAGCCTTTTCGACTGCCTGATGCAGTGCTCTCATGCCATCGCCTGTATTGCCTTCGATTGCAGGTATAAGAACGATGGACGGGAGTTTTGCACTCCTGTACTTGTTTATAGTATCGCTTACCATTGCGGCAGCAGGCTCAGTGATGTAAATTACCGCAAATTCACTGGCTGCAAGCTTTGAGATAAGCTTTGATATTTTTTCGGGTTCGGTCTCACGGAATACTGAAAGTCCGAGTGCAGCGAAGCCTGAAACGCTGGCTGTATCGCCAATTACTGCTACTTTATACATAGAGCTTTCGCATCCTTTCCGTGATAGTTTCGTTATCTGTGCCGCTTTCCTTGCAAACAGTCAGTATCCTTATATCCTTAATCTCTGCCTCTTTTGCTATGAAATATGCAGCAAGAGGCTCGATGCCGAATGACATCATACGTGCGCTTTCTGCGTGTTCCGTTATAATGTCATCGCACCACTTTTCAAACTGAGCCGGCGAGCTTTTCAGCAGTGCTGCTCCGTCACTGAAAGAGGTGTTTTCAAGGTAAGCGAAAAGAGCATCCGTTCCTTCTGCGGCGGCTCTTGCAAGGTCTTCCTTATCGAGTTTTCCGCATCCGCAGAGAGCTTTTTCTATAAAAGGCAAAGTCTTTTTCATAAGGCATGACCTGTACGCTGTTTTTATATCGGCACAGGATGTGATAAGCTGTGCGTACTCCTGCATGAAGCTGTTTCCCAGTTCATCGGCGCTTCTGCACATAGCTTCAAGACAAGCTTTGTCTATGAGCATATCCGATAGCTGACCGTCAAGAGTCTCTGTCACAAGCTCATAAGCCTGAGCAGCTGTTTTCCTCATATACAAGGGAAGTATATCGTATTCTTTTTTGCTTACCGCTTCTTTGAGGTCATCAAGGTAAACGTTGGAAGGTTCGATATAATATAGCTTCGGGTCACGATTGTGGATCATTGCCTTTATCACAGCTTTGAGATTATGGAAATCGTTCCTGTAAAGGAGTATCCTCAGTTCTTCGCTGTCGGGAGCGTAGTTCTGTATCAGCTCCCATACCTGCTGCATCGTATTCTGCGGAGTATCCGTATTTTTCTTTGAAGCAAGCATAGCTTTCAGATCGGCATTTGTTCTTGCGGCGATGAGCTGATCAATGTCATTTCTGCTGAGAAGACTGCTTTCCATAGCCCTTACTGCACCTACAGCGTTTGCATATTTTGTTCCGCTCATTATCCCACCTGCCTGAACAGTTCTCTTGCGGCAATATCTCTTACTTCTTCGGAGCCTGATTCAATAATTGCCCTGAATGAGCAATTTTCGGATATCAGACCGTAGCTGAGGATAAAGCCGTCTTCTATATCAGCGGGGTCAGATGATATCTTTATGCTTCCGCCTGACACAGAAGCTTTTTCGTTAAGTCTGCTTTCGAGGTCGGCAGGCAGTCTTTTCAGGTCGCTGCTGCCGAAGCTGATAGTTCCCTTCCCTGACTGCATATGCTTTTCTGCAAGCCTTACGATAAGGTCAAAGTACTCCTTGTCAGGGAGGTCTTTAAGCTTCTGTATTGTTTTTTCAATTACTGCATTTATAAGCTGTACCTTGCATGAAAGGAGCTTTCTTTTCATTTCAGCATCTATGGCATTTCGGTTGTTTTCATAGTCTCTTTCATGCTGTGTTTTTGCTTTTCTGATGTATTCATCATATGCAGCCTGAGCCTTGGATTCGCCTTCTTTAATTATCTGCGCTGCCTTTGACTCAGCTGCCTTGATGATACTGTCCTCAGTCTGCTTCTGCTGAGCAGATATCATGTTCAGTATCTCGTCAAGTCCTGCCATTCATAGCACCTCCGTCATACTGCAATGTTCAATATCATAAGAACTGATATAAGAAGTGCGAGGATAGCATAGGTCTCAACCATAGCAGCCATGATTATAGCCTTACCGTTGTGATCGGGCTTCTTTGCAGTAATGCCTACGCCTGCTGCGGCTGTTCTGCCCTGCATGATACCTGAGATAAGACCTACTACTGCGATAGGGAGTGAAGCAGCGAGAAATGCAAGTCCCTGCTGAACGGTAAGCTCGGCAGGATTACCGCTTAAAACGTTGGTCTTGATAAGAATGAACATAGCTGCGATAAGTCCGTAAAGGCCCTGTGTACCGGGAAGGAGTTCGAGAAGAAGCACCTTGCTGAATTTTGAAGGGTCTACCGATACTACGCCTGACGCAGCCTCACCTACAAGGCTTACGCCCTTTGCAGAGCCTATACCTGCGAGAAGTGCTGCGAGAGCAGCTCCTATTAAAGCTAAAACTAATCCGTTAGTCATGAGATTTTTCCTCCTTGAATTTTATATACTTTGTATTTACTGTAAGCGGTGCGAATTCACGGCCTCCGCCTGTGTAGAATTTACTGAAAAGCTCAACGAACTGTAATCTGTCCGTATGGACGTATGCGCCGAGAAGATTGATCGCAAGGTTTGCGATATGTCCCACAACGAATACGATTATCAGGAGTATGAGCTTTATTACCTTGTTTTCTGGCATAGTGCCTATAAGATTTATAACGCTTGCGATAGAACCTGTTGCAAGTCCGAGTGCAAGCAGTCTTGAATATGAAAGAATATCGCCAAGATATCCTGTAGCGGCGTTGTAAAGAGCATAAAGGCCGCCGAAGAACTTGCCGAATACGGATTTGGAAGTTCGTCCTGCTGTCAGAACAAGTAATATTACGCCTGCTATCAGCATATACAGTCCTGTTTGCGACAGTGCCGGCGGAACTGTGATGAACATACCTGCACCTATGGGAGCAACTCCTATTAGTATCAGATAGATAGGCAATGCATCGAGTATAGCATCAAGCTTTTTGCCGGTATCCCATGTCATTTTGAATGCGACTGCAACACCGAGGAGCAGGTGAAGTATTCCAAGTCCGAATGAAACGAGCAGTAATTTTACGGGATCATCGAGCGGCTGGAACCATAAAGCGATACTTCCTATTTCCTTGCCGAAGAATTCCCTTGCTGTTACTTGTACTATATCGCCGAACCAGCTTCCGAAAAGCGCTCCCCAGAAAATAGTGGATATGCCGCAGTTGCGGAACATAGTCAGAGTTTTCCGCATACTGTCTTCCAGCTTGAATTTTTTCAGTGCAATTGCTGTTCCTATTGTCATTACAAGACCGTAGCCCGCATCCGAAAGCATCATACCGAAGAACAGATAATAGAAGAACGACATCACAGGTGTCGGGTCCACATCTGCCTTAGACGGCATTGCATACATTCTCGTAATGCCCTCCACAGGTTCTGAGAAACGCCCGTTTTCAAGAAGTACAGGGACATCCTCATCCTCTGCCGGATCTGTATACGTTATCGAAACAGTGTACTTTGAGGTAAGTTCCTTTTTCAGCTTTTCGCAGTATTTCTCAGGAATGAATCCTGTCAGCACAAATGTGCTTTCGGTAAAGCCAAGACTGCTCAGTGCTTCATACTTATCCTTTCGCATTTGCAGATAATCTATTATAAATTTTATCTGCTTACGGTGTTCTGCAAGTTTTCTTATACTTTCAGCTGCCTGTTTTTTCTCCTCCTCCAGTTTAGCTATCTGCATCCGGCAGTCTTTTATGACTTCCGACGGAGTTCGCTTGTCATTTTCCGAAAGAGGGATGAAGGCCAGCTTTCTCAGGTTGTTCTCGGCTTCCTCAGCAAGATCCTTCCTGCACAGTATAAACAGGTCAGTCTGATCCTTTGCAGAATATATGACCTCTGCACTGCACCCCTCGGGAAGCTGTGCCTCCATATCCTCTGTGCTTACAGGAAACGGAACAGAACCGATGAATGCTGAAGTTGTAGCCGTACCTTTGAAGTTCATGGGAACGTCAAGGTCAGACCATTGCTGAAGCATATCTGTTTTCAGCCAAAGCTGCGAGACCGCCGATTCCGAATCCGCTATGGTGCGATTATACTTTATTATATCCGCTGAAACATTCATGACTTTTTCAAGACCCATAGCTTCTTTGCCGAAAGAATCAGTGTCAACTTCCCGCCTTCCTTCCAGCATATCGGTCAGGCCTGCCTTTTCCGGAGCGTAGGTTTCCAGTATATCGAGAGCCTGAGCGGCGGTACTTCGGAACTTCTCAAACTCGCCTATAACGGCTGTAACGTTTGTATCCATCAATTCATCATCGTTGTTGCTGCATATCTCAACTACACCTCGCCGCTGCAGCAGTTCGATGATCTTTTTGCTGTCAGTAAGCATTGCGATCAGCTCTATTTTTTTCATTCTGAGCTTCGACATATATTATATCACTCTCCTTTTAACGGGAAGAATAATCAGAAAAACTCAGATATAACTGCTTTAATGGCGTTATCTGTATTTTTCTGAGCTTGTGAGGTGATGAAGTCCAACTGTTCCTCACATTTGCTTTCAGCTTCTCTGCGGTAGTTTTCGGTTTTTTTACTGATATCTTCCCTGAGCTTTACAGCTTCAGCAGATGCTTCCGAAAGTCTTTTTTGTACAGCAAGAGAGGCTTTGCCTGAGGCATCGGATATGATGTTGTCTCTCATTTTTTTTGCATCTGAAATCTTTTTATCCGATTCTGCCTCGGCGGCAAGTATTTTCTTTACTGAATCTGATGCCAAAACTATCCCTCCTTTTAAAATGATTAAGAAGTTGCCTGATAAGTTGATTATACCTGTCTGTATCAGAATTATTACTATTTAACAAGCGTTTTTCGTCAGACAGCATATGATCTTCAAATAAACAGAAAAGGAGCATCCCTACAGACAGCTCCCCTTTGCGCTTATTTGCTTAACGTAATAATTATACACTAAAACAAGAAGATTGTCAAGATATTTTTGTGAATTTTTTTGATTTATAAAAATTTCAAAAAGCCCTTTACAAATTATATTTTTTGTGTTATAATTATTACACCGTGTACTTGGACTTGGGCTTGACCTCGTTTTTCACCCCTGTCTACGTTAACGGAATATTTTATATCAAGAGGTGCTTCAAATGTTATTGAAGGATGAAAAGACAGCCGTTATCGAGGCTAACAGAACACACGAAAATGACACAGGTTCCCCTGAGGTCCAGATCGCTATTCTTACAAGAAGAATCAACGATCTCACAAACCACCTCAAGGAGCACAAGAATGACCACCACTCAAGAAGAGGTCTTCTCAAGATGGTTGGTCACAGACGTAACCTTCTCGGCTATCTCAAGAA